>NZ_JARJHW010000169.1:0-16574 GCF_040560175.1 Streptomyces panacea | reverse complement strand
CGTGGAGGGGTTGCTGCGGCTGGCGCGGAGCGCGCCTCCCTTGGAGGCGGGGGTGTGGGACGCGAGGGTGTGGGACGCCGGGGTCGCCCGCGGCGGGCCTGTTCCCCTGGCCGCCCTCTCCCGCGACCGGGGCTCCGGTCCGGACCGCGCTCCTCAAGAGCCGGAGGGGCCGGCCGCGGGGTCGGCCGCGGGGCCAGACGCGGGGCCGGAAAGGCCCGTCGTCGCCCTGGCCGGTGGGCCCGCCTTCACCTTCTCCTACACCGAGCACTCCGAGCTTCTGCGCGCCGCCGGCGCCGACGTCGTCGTCTTCGATCCCCTCCGGGACGAGCGACTGCCGCCCGGTACGGCGGGGCTGGTCATCGGCGGTGGGTTTCCCGAGGTGTACGCGCCCGAGTTGGGCGCCAACGAGCCCCTCCGCAAGGCGGTCGCCGAACTGGCGTACTCCGGCGCCCCCGTGGCCGCAGAGTGCGCCGGGCTGCTCTATCTGGCGCGGTCGCTCGACGGGGCGCCGATGTGCGGTGTGCTCGACGCCGACGCGCGGATGTCGGAGCGGCTGACACTCGGGTACCGGGAGGCCGTCGCCGTCGGGGACAGCGTCCTCGCGGTGGCCGGGACGCGGCTGCGGGGACACGAGTTCCACCGGACGGTGCTCGAACCGGGGGCCGGTGCGGCGCCCGCGTGGGGGCTGGTACGGCCCGAGCGCCGGGTGGAGGGCTTCGTACAGCGAGGCGTGCACGCGAGCTATCTGCATACGCACTGGGCGGCGGCGCCCGGCATGGCACGGAGATTCGTCGAAAGGTGCACGGTATGAGCGGCAGACTCGTCGGGGTCGGTGTGGGACCCGGTGACCCCGAGCTGGTGACGGTGAAGGGGGTGCGGTGTCTGCGGGAGGCCGACGTCGTCGTCGTACCCGTCATGGCGGCGGCCGACGGCACGGACGGCGGGGAGCCCGGCCGGGCCGAGGCGACCGTGCTGCACTACGTGGGCGCCGAGAAGGTCGTACGCGTCGTCTTCGCGCTCAACGAGCGCGGCGACCGGGCGCGCCGCGAGACCGCCTGGGACGCGGCGGGCGGGCGGGTCGCCGATCTGCTCCGCGCGCACAGCGGCGGAAGCGTGGCGTTCGCGACGATCGGTGACCCCAACGTCTACTCGACCTTCACCTATCTCGCGCAGACGATCGCCGAGTCGGTGCCCGGGACGGTGGTGGAGACCGTGCCGGGGATCACCGCCATGCAGGACCTGGCCGCGCGCAGCGGCGCCGTACTGACCGAGGGCACCGAGCCGTTGACACTGGTGCCGGTGACGGCGGGCGCCTCCGTACTGAAGGACGCTCTGAACGGTCCGGGCACCGTCGTGGCGTACAAGTTCGGGCGGCTGGCAAGCGAGGTCGCGACGGCGCTGCGGGAGACGGGTCGTACGGAGGGCGCGGTGTGGGGGTCGGCGCTCGGGCTGCCGGAGGAGTCGATCCGGCCCGCGTCCGAGCTGGAGCGAGGGACGCTGCCGTACCTCTCGACGCTCATCGCACCCGCGCGGCGCGACGGCGGGCGTGGGGGCAAGTTGTGAGCACGCCGCCCCCGGTCCGGCGCGCGTCAGCCGGCCAGCGCCACCACCAGCCAGATGAAGCCCACGCCGCCGACGGTGCACAGCAGCGTCGACAGCGCGGGGTGGTCGTGGTGCGCCTCGGGAAGGATCTCGGCGGCGGCCAGATACAGCAGCGCGCCGCCGAAGAAGCCGAGATAGCTGCCGAGCAATTCCTCCGGAAGGGTGAACAGCAGCGTGGAGGCCGCGCCGACGACGGGGGCGACCGCGTCGGCGAAGAGCATCGCGAGGGCCCTGCGGCGGTCGTTCCCGTAGAGGCTGGTGAGCGTGTACGTGTTGAAGCCGTCGGCGAAGTCGTGGGTGATGACGGCGAGCGCGACGGTCGCGCCGATGCCGCCGCCCACCTGGAACGCGGCGCCGAGCGCGATGCCGTCCATCAGGCTGTGCAGGACCATCGCCGATGCCGCCGTCAGACCCACCTCGGGCGCGCGTTCGGGCCGTCCGGCGTCCCGGCCGTGGCGGTGCGGGTCGTCGGCGTCCGCCGCGCCGTGCGCGGCCCGGCGTACGGCCAGCAGGCGCTCCACGACGTGCGCGAAGAGGAATCCGCCGACGAACAGCAGGAGCGCCCGGTGGACGCCGAGGAACTCCTCGCCGGCCACCTCCATGGCCTCGGGCAGCAGTTCGAGGCCGACGACGCCGAGCATCAGCCCGCCGGCCAGGCCGAGTACCAGATGGCGGCGGTCGGTGACGCGCTGCGCCGTCCAGCCGCCGAAGAGCGTCATGAGGAACGCGCCGAGCGCGACGATCACCGCCATACGCCCTTGCTAGCCGATCGGACCCCCGGTCCGCACGTTCATGTTCACCCCTCCCGCTCCCCCGCCCCGTTGACCCGCGAGGACCACCGCTCATGACCGATACCACTGCCGGCAAGGTGACCTTCGTCGGCGCGGGCCCCGGCGCCGCCGACCTGCTGACCTTCCGCGCCGCCCGCGCCATCGCCGCCGCCGACATCGTCATCTGGGCGGCCAGCCTGGTGCAGGCCGAGGTGCTCGACCACGCGCGCGAGGGCGCCGAGATCCTGGACTCGGCGGCGCTCTCCTTGGAGGACGTCGTGGCCGTGTACGAACGGGCCGCGCGCGACGGGCTGAGGGTGGCCAGGATCCACTCCGGCGACCCGGCCCTCTGGGGCGGTACGCAGGAGCAGGTCGACCGCTGCGACACGCTCGGTCTGGAGGTGGAGATCGTGCCGGGGGTCTCGTCGTTCTCCGCCGTCGCCGCCGTCGCGGGGCGGGAGTTGACGATTCCGGAGGTCGCGCAGTCCGTGATCCTGACCCGCCTGGGCGGCGGCAAGACGCCGATGCCGCCCGGTGAGGAGGTGCGGGAGTTCGCCAGGCACGGGACGACGATGGCGGTGTTCCTGTCGGCCGCGCGGTCGGGACAGCTCACTCAGGAGCTGCTGGAGGGCGGCTACCCGACGTCGACGCCGGTCGTCGTCGCCCACCAGGTGACCTGGCCGGAGGAGCTGGTCGTACGGTGCACCCTCGGCACGCTGGAGGAGACCGTCAAGGAGCACAAGCTCTGGAAGCACACGCTGTTCCTGGTGGGCCCCGCGCTGGGCGCGTCGGGGACGCGCTCGCACCTCTACCACCCGGGGCACTTCCACGGCTTCCGGCGGGCCGACCCGGCCGCGCGCAAGGCGTTGCGCGAAGCGCGGCGCGAGGAGCGGGCCCAGGACGCCGCACGGTGATCACGGTCATCGGTACGGGGACGGGTACGCCGCTCTCCGCCGACTCCCTGCGGGCCGTGGCCGAGGCGACACTCGTCGTCGGCGGGCGGCGGCATCTCAAGGAGGCCGCGGCGGGGGCCGGGCTGCCCGAACAGATCGCGCGGGTGGTGCTCGGGCCGCTTGCGCCTGCGCTGGACGTCATCGCGCGGCACCGGGCCGACGCGAGCGGGGGCCGTGTCGTGGTGCTGGCCTCGGGCGATCCGGGGCTGTTCGGGATCGTACGGGCGCTGGCCGCTCGCTTCGGGGCGGAAGCGCTCGACGTACGGCCGGCCGCCCCGTCCGTCGCCGTGGCGTTCGCCCGGATCGGCCTGCCGTGGGACGACGCGGTCGTCGTCAGCGCGCACGGACGCGACCTCCGTACGGCGGTCAACGTCTGCCGCGCGCACCCCAAGGTGGCCGTGCTGACCGGTCCGGGGGCGGGCCCGGCCGAGCTGGGGGCCGCGCTCGCGGGCACCGGGCTGCGGCGCACGTTCGTCGTCGCGTCGGCGCTGGGCGACCCGGAGGGCGAACGGGTCGAGCGCCTGTCCCCCGCCGACGCGGCCGGCCGCGACTGGCCGGAGCCGCTGAGCGTGGTGCTGTGCCTGGACGACGTACGGGCGCACGCCCCGGTGCCGCGCACGCTGGCCGGCCGTTCGCCGGGGCCCGCGCGCTGGGCGCTGGGCGAGGAGGAGTTCGCGCACCGCGACTCGATGATCACCAAGTTCGAGGTACGGGCGCTGGCACTGGCGCGGCTGGGGCCGAGGACGGGCGATCTGGTGTGGGACGTCGGCGCGGGCTCCGGGTCGGTGGCCGTGGAGTGCGCGCGGTTCGGCGCGGCGGCGATCGCGGTGGAGAAGTCGTCCGACGGCGTCGAGCGCGTCCGCGCCAACGCCCTGGCGCACGGCGTGGACGTCCAGACCGTGCACGGGGCCGCGCCGGCGGCGCTGTCCCGGCTGCCGGATCCGGACGCCGTGTTCGTCGGCGGCGGGGGCCGCGAGCTGCCCGCCGTCGTCACGGCCTGCGCGCGCCGCGCTCGCCGGACGGTCGTGGTGTCGGTGGCCGCGCTGGACCGGGTGCCGGCGGTGCGGGAAGCGCTGTCCGACGCCGGGTTCGCCACCGGCGGCGTACTGCTGCACTCCTCCCGGCTCGCCCCCCTGCCCGGCGACGTGACCCGGCTCGCCGGCACGAACCCCGTCTTCCTGCTGTGGGGCGACCGCCCCGCTGATCCCCACCCTCCCCGAGGAGCGACCCAGTGATCGGCCTGATCTCCGCGACGTCGGCGGGCGCCTCGGCCCGCGACCGCCTGGCCACGGCCTGGCCGGGCCGTACCCGCGTCTACGACGGCCCGGTACGCGAGGCGGTGGAGCGCGCGTTCGCCGAGTGCGAGCAGTTGGTCTGCTTCCTGGCCACGGGGGCGACGGTGCGCCTGCTGGCCCCGCTGCTGGCCGACAAGGCGACGGACCCGGGCGTCGTGTGTGTGGACGAGGCGGGGCGGTACGCGGTGTCGCTGCTCGGCGGCCACGGAGGCGGCGCCAACTCCCTGGCGACGGAGGTCGGTTCCGTCCTGGCCGCGACCCCGGTGATCACGACGGCGACGGACGCCACGGGCATCCCCGGCCTCGACACCCTGGGCCTGCCGGCCGAGGGCGCGGTGGCGGCGGTGACGCGCGCGATCCTCGACGGCACGCCGGTGACGCTGCGCGCGGACGCGGTGTGGCCACTGCCGCCGCTGCCGCCGAACGTGACGGCGGACGCGCCGAACGGGCTCGCGGCGGCCTCGCACGCACACGGAGCGGACGGGCCGGCCACCGGGACGCGGAAGGAGCCCGCCGCGACCACGGCGTCGCCGACGGCCGACGCGGCGTCCGGTGTCGCGCCCTCCGGCGCGTCACCGGTCGAGGCCGCGTCACCGGCCGAGGCCGCGCCGCCGGACGCCGCCACCGTCCTCGTCACCGACCGGACCGTCACCCCCGGGCCGACGGAGGTCGTCCTGCGTCCGCCGTCGCTCGTCGTCGGGGTCGGCGCCAGCCGGGGCGCGGGCGTGGACGAGGTGTACGGGCTCGTCCGGGACGCCCTGCGTGACGCCGGGCTCTCGGCGCTCAGCGTCGCGGAGTTGGCGACCGTCGACGCCAAGGCGGACGAGCCCGGCGTCGTCGGGGCGGCCGCCAGATTCGGGGTGCCCCTGCGCACGTACCCGGCGGACGTGCTGGCCGCGATCGTCGTGCCCAACCCGTCGGACGCGCCGCTGGCGGCCGTCGGCACCCCCTCCGTCGCCGAGGCCGCCGCGCTCGCAGCCGGGCGGGGCGGTGAACTCCTCGTACCGAAGCGGAAGTCCGGCCCGCGGGGGCGGCCCGCGATGGCCACCTGCGCCGTCGTACGCCGGGCCCCGCGCGGGCGGCTCGCCGTCGTCGGGCTCGGGCCCGGCGCGCGGGACCTGCTGACGCCGCGCGCCACGGCCGAGCTGCGGCGGGCGTCGGTGCTCATCGGGCTCGACCAGTACGTGGACCAGATCAGGGACTTGCTGCGGTCCGGCACGCGTGTGCTGGAGTCGGGGCTCGGGCGCGAGGAGGAGCGGGCCCGTACGGCCGTGGCAGAGGCCCGGGCGGGCCATGCCGTGGCCCTCATCGGCAGCGGCGACGCGGGCGTGTACGCGATGGCGTCGCCCGCGCTCGCCGAGGCGGCCGACGACATCGAGGTGGTCGGCGTACCGGGGGTGACGGCCGCACTCGCCGCCGCCGCGATCCTCGGCGCGCCCCTCGGGCACGACCACGTCTCGATCAGCCTGTCCGATCTGCACACTCCCTGGGAGGTCATCGAGCGCCGCGTCCGCGCGGCGGCCGAGGCGGACATCGTGGTGACCTTCTACAACCCGCGCAGCCGCGGCCGGGACTGGCAACTGCCCAAGGCGCTCGCCCTGCTGGCGGAGCACCGTACGGCGACGACACCCGTCGGAGTCGTACGCAACGCGTCCCGCCCCGGCGGCACCAGCCACCTCACCACGCTCGCCCGGCTCGATCCGGCGACGGTGGACATGATGACGGTGGTGACGGTGGGCAACACGGCCACGCGTGAGATCGCGGGCCGCATGGTGACGCCACGGGGCTACCGGTGGCAGTCGGAGGGAGCCCGATGAGTCTCGACCGAGTCGTCCATCCCATCGAGGAGGAGTCGTTCCGCAGGCTGCGCGCCCGCGTCGACACCTCGCACCTCGCGCCGCTGACCCGCGCGGTCGTGGAGCGTGTCATCCACTCCGCGGCCGATCCGGCGTACCTGACCGATCTGGTCTGCGACGAGGCGGCGCTGTCCGCCGCGCACGGCACGCTGCACGCGGGGGCGCCCGTCGTCGCCGACGTGGAGATGGTCGCCGCCGGGATCACCCGCCGCACCGCGGTGTGCCGTCTCAAGGAGGCCGTTTCGGGGCCGGGGCTGACCCGTTCCGCGCACGCGGTGCGCCTCGCGTACGAACAGGTCGGACCCGGCGCGATCTGGGTCGTCGGCTGCGCGCCCACCGCGCTGGAGGAGCTGCTGCTCCTGGACGCCGCGCCCGCGCTCGTGATCGGGCTCCCGGTCGGTTTCGTCGGCGCCGTCGAGTCCAAGGCCGCGCTGCGCGAGAGCGGCCTCCCGGCGGTGAGCAACCTCTCGGAGAAGGGCGGCTCCGCCGTGGCCGCCGCCGCGCTCAACGCCCTGCTCTACCACCCGTACGACCCGCCGCACCCGCACCACCCGCACCCGCTCGCCAAGGAGAACGCGTGACCACCCCTCGACCCGCACTGCTCATCGCCGGCCACGGCACCAGGGACACCGGGGGCGCCGAGGCCTTCCGGGAGTTCGTACGGGAGTTGGGCAGGCGCCACCCCGAACTGCCCGTCGCCGGCGGCTTCATCGAGCTGTCGGCGCCGCCCATCGGCGACGCCGTGGCCGAACTCGTCGGGCGCGGCGTCACGCGGTTCGCCGCCGTCCCGCTGATGCTGGTGTCCGCCGGGCACGCCAAGGGCGACATACCGGCCGCGCTGAAACGCGAGAAGGAGCGCCACCCGGGGATCTCGTACACCTACGGCCGTCCGCTGGGCCCGCACCCGGGGCTGCTCACGGTCCTCGAACGGCGCCTGGAGGAGGCGCTGGCGGACCTGGCGGGGTTCGACGGCGACAAGTCCGAGGTGACGGTGCTGCTCGTGGGACGCGGCTCGACCGACCCCGACGCCAACGCGGAGGTACTGAAGGCGGCGCGGCTTCTTTGGGAGGGGCGCGGTTACGCGGGCGTCGAGACGGCCTTCGTGTCGCTGGCCGCGCCGGACGTACCGAGCGGACTCGACCGCTGTGTACGGCTCGGGGCGCGCCGGATCGTGGTGCTGCCGTACTTCCTGTTCACCGGGATCCTGCCGGAGCGCGTGCTGCGGCAGACGCGGGAGTGGGCGGCGGCGCATCCGGAGACCGAGGTGGCGTCGGCCGATGTGGTGGGGCCCACCGAGGAGTTGCTGGACCTGGTCATGGAGCGCTACCGCGAGGCCGTCCGGGGCGATCTGCGGATGAACTGCGACTCCTGCGTCTACCGCGTCGCGCTGCCCGGCTTCGAGGACAAGGTGGGGGCGCCGCAGCAGCCGCACTTCCACCCGGACGACGACGGTCACGACCACGGCGGGCACGACGGGCACGGCGGTCAGGACCACGGGCATCACCACGGCCACGGCAGTCATGCGCACGCGCACTGACGCCCACGAGGCCGGCCGTCACGACCTGCGGCACCACGGCGACGCCGAGGTGCGGGACGACGGCGCGGATCTGACCGACCTCGCGGTCAACGTCCGCCCCGGCACGCCACCGGACTGGCTGCGGGAGCGGATCGCCGCGTCGCTCACCGGTCTCGCGGCCTATCCGGACGGGCGCGCGGCGCGGGCCGCCGTCGCCGCGCGGCACGGGCTGCCGGTGGAGCGCGTACTGCTGACGGCGGGCGTCGCGGAGGCGTTCGTCCTGCTCGCCCGCGCCGTCGCGGCGCGCCGCCCCGTCGTGGTGCATCCGCAGTTCACGGAGCCGGAGGCGGCGCTGCTCGGCGCCGGCCACACGGTGCGGCGCGTGCTGCTCGACGCCGGTGAGGGCTTCCGGCTGGATCCTGCCGCCGTCCCCGAGGACGCGGATCTGGTGGTGGTGGGCAATCCGACGAACCCGACGTCCGTGCTGCACCCGGCCGCCGACCTCCTCCGACTGGCGCGTCCGGGGCGGACGCTGGTGGTGGACGAGGCGTTCATGGACGCGGTGCCCGGGGAGCCGGAGGCACTGGCGGGGCATCGGGACGTGCCGGGGCTCGTGGTGCTGCGCAGCCTGACCAAGACGTGGGGACTGGCGGGTCTGCGGATCGGCTATGTGCTGGCGGATCCGGCGACCGTCACCACGCTCGCGGCCGCCCAGCCGCTCTGGGCGGTCTCGACGCCCGCGCTGGCCGCCGCCGAGGCGTGCATGACGCCCGCCGCGCTCGCGGAGGCCGGGACGGCCGCACGGCGTACGGCGGCGGAGCGGGCCCATCTGCTGGCCGGACTCGCCGGGTTCGAGGGTGTACGCGCCGTGGAGCCGGCGGCGGGGCCCTTCGTCCTCGTGACGACGGACTCGGCCGACTCCGTACGGAAGCACCTGCGCGCACTGGGCTTCGCGGCGCGGCGCGGCGACACCTTCCCGGGGCTGGGCCCGCGGTGGCTACGGCTCGCGGTACGGGACCGGACGACGACGGACCGCTTCCTCCAGGCCCTCGAAAAGGCCCTGTCGGCGGTCCGCGCCTGAGGAGCGACGACGCCACCCGGGCCCTGTCCCCCAACTCCCCTCCTCCGGCGGCCGGCCCGTCCTCGGGCGCCGGACGGAACACGCGGCCCGTCCGGCGCCCGAGGTCGACCGGGCCCGACCCGTCAGCTCCTGCCGCGCGCCCTCACCAGCACCAGCGCGCCGCCGCCCACCGCGAGCAGCAGCAGGGCGCCGCCCGCCAGGTACGGCGTCGTGGAACTGCCGCCCGTCTCCGCGAGGTTCTCGGTGGTCGGCTCCGCGGCGGTCTGCGGCTCGACGCCCTCCTTCTCCGGTTCCTGCGGCTCCGGCTTCACCGGTTCGGCGGGCGCCTCGCAGGTCGCCTCGGCGAGCGTGAGGGTGCCCTGGACGTCGGCGACGTTCAGCTTGAGCGGGTTGACCGCGACCTTCAGTTCGAGCGCGGTCGCGGCAGCCGTGCGGGACGTGGTCCGCGTCTTCGACAGGTCGAGCGTCACCTCGCCGACGCCCGGCACCTCGACGCGGGTCGGCCCGGCCGCGGAGAGGGTGACCTTCTTACCGAGGACGGTGACGGAGCCCAGCAGATTCGATTCGGCGACGGGCTTCGCGCCCGCCTCGCAGACCGCCTTCGAGGTGACTTCCCTGACCTCGATGAGCGAGAGCAGCGGCAGCCCCGGCACATGCACCTTGGCGCGGGCGATGTTGGCGTAGCCCTCGGCCTTGTGCTCGTCGACCGTGGCCCGCGCGGTGGCGACGTCGGCGCGCAGCACGGTGAACGGCCTGCCCTGGTCGACCCCGTCGAGTTCGACGGTCAGCGCGGTCCTGTCGGCGTCGGCCGGGGCCTGCACCTCGTTGAGCGCCGCCCGCAGCGGCACGTTGACCGACTTGTTGAGCAGGGACACGTCGAGCCCGGTCCGCAGAACGACCGCGCCCGCCTTGCCCTTTCCCGAGGTCGTTCCGGTTCCTCCGGTGGCCAGCGCCGGGGCGGCGAGCACGGCGGGACCCGCGACCAGCGCCACGGCGGCGGCCAGTGCCGCGGAACGGCGTGCGGGCATGCGGAAGACATTGCTGTTCAAGATGGTGGAACCCCCACAGAGTGACGACGTCGCCGACCGGCCGCACGGGGACACGTGGGCGGCGGCGACCGAGACACCGGAATCTTTACGCACCGAGAGTGAACTGGCGGATACCTGCGGTGAGTTCACTCCAAAGTGAGGTTTCCGCCCCCACGTTCGAATCGGCGGGTACGGGCGTTCCTGCCGGCCACCCGCACGGGGGGCGCGGGGTCGTGCACCGGCCTCTTCCGGCAGGCGTACGGCGCGTACGAACACCCGCGGCGTCGTCAACCAGGCACCCCTAGACCCTGTCCGCCGGACAGGACCTAGCCCACGACGCGCCCGTTCAGCACGATCCGCCGCGGCGCCGCCAACACCCGCACATCCGCCCTCGGGTCCTCGTCGAACACCACCAGATCGGCCGGAGCGCCCTCTTCGAGCCCCGGACGGCCCAGCCAGGCCCTCGCGGCCCACGCGGTCGCCGACAGGGCCTCCAGCGGCGGAATACCTGCCTTCACCAACTCCGCGACCTCGTCGGCCACCAGACCGTGCGCCAGGGAGCCGCCCGCGTCCGTCCCGACGAAGACCGGGATCCCCGCGTCGTACGCGTCGCGCACCGTGTCGTAACGGCCCTCGTGCAGGCGCCGCATATGGGCCGACCAGCGCGGGAACTTGCTCTCGCCGCCGGCGGCGAGGGCCGGGAAGGTGGCGATGTTGACCAGCGTCGGGACGATCGCGACGCCGCGCTCGGCGAAGAGCGGGATCAGGTCGCCGGTGAGCCCCGTCGCGTGCTCGACGCAGTCGATCCCGGCCTCCACGAGGTCGCGCAGCGCGACCTCGGCGAAGCAGTGCGCCGTCACCCGGGCGCCGAGCCGGTGCGCCTCGGTGATCGCCGCCTCGACCTCGCCGCGCGGCCAGCACGCGGTCAGGTCCCCCGCCTCGCGGTCGATCCAGTCGCCGACGAGCTTGACCCAGCCGTCACCGCGCCGGGCCTCCTGGGCGACGAACGCGACGAGGTCGCCCGGTTCGATCTCGTGGGCGAAGTTACGGATGTAGCGGCGGGTCCGCGCGATGTGCCGGCCGGCCCTGATGATCTTCGGCAGATCGTCGCGGCCGTCGATCCAGCGGGTGTCCGACGGTGACCCCGCGTCGCGCAGCAGCAGCGTGCCCGCGTCCCGGTCCGTGAGCGCCTGCTTCTCGCTGGTCGCCTCGTCCACCGGGCCGTGGGTGTCCAGGCCGACGTGGCAGTGGGCGTCGACCAGACCGGGCACGGCCCAGCCGACCACCGTACGGACGTCACGCGCGCCGGAGGGGCGCTCGTAGCTCGTCCGCCCGTCCACGACCCACAGCTCGTCCCTGACGTCGTCAGGGCCGACGAGCACCCGCCCCTTCACATGCAGCACCGCGTGATCACTCATGGGACTCATGGGCCGAACTTTACGAGGCGCTGAGTACCCTCGACGAGGGAGTGTCCGAACACCGTTCGAGTGGCGCGAAACCACCCGTGCCCGCCCCGTACGACGGAGCACCACCCGTCCTGCCGACCGACCCGAACCGACCGACCGACCCCGACCGACCCGAAGAGAGCACACCGCCGTGACCCACCCCCTGCTGGACCTCGCCCCCCTCACCCCCGCCCACTTCGCGGCCGTCGAGCGACGGGTCGCGGCCCTGCTCGACACCGAGCAGGACGTGGTGATCATGCAGGGCGAGGCGCTGCTTCCTCTGGAGGGCTGCGTCCGAGGCGGCGCACGCGCCGGTTCGACCGCGCTGAACGTCGTCACCGGCCCGTACGGCCAGACCTTCGGCGACTGGCTGCGGGACTGCGGCGCGACGGTCGTGGACCTGGAGGTGCCCTTCCACGCCGCGGCCACCGCCGAGCAGGTCGAGCGGGCCCTGGCGGAGCACCCGGAGATCGACTTCGTCTCACTGGTCCACGCGGAGGCGGCCACCGGCAACACCAACCCGGTGGCCGAGATCGGTGCGGCCGTCCGCGCCCACGGGGCCCTGTTCATGCTGGACGCCGTCGCGTCCGTGGCGGCCGAGCCGCTGCTGCCCGACGCCTGGGGCGTCGACCTGTGCGTGATCGGCGCCCAGAAGGCCATGGGCGGCCCCGCCGGGGTCTCCGCCGTGTCGGTGAGCGCCCGCGCGTGGGAGCGGCTGGCCGCGAACCCGGCGGCGCCGCGCCGCTCGTACCTCTCGCTCCTCGACTGGAAGGAGCGCTGGATCGACGCCGGCCGCAAGGCCCTGCCGCACGCCCCCGCCCAGCTGGAGATGCTGGCCCTGGACGCCTGCCTGGAACGCATCGGGGCGGAGGGGCTCACCACCCGAATGGCGGCACACGCCTCGGCGGCCTCGGCCACTCGCGCGGGGGCGCTCGCACTCGGCGGCGGTCTTGAGCCGTACGTGTACTCCGAGCGGGACGCGGCGCCGGTGGCGACCACGCTGCGCGCCCCCGCCGGGGTGGACGCCGCCGGGCTGGTCGCCCAGGCCCTGGCCGCCGATCCCTCGCTGCCCCTGATCGCCGGGGGCGGGGCGCTGGCCAAGGAGATGATCCGGGTCAATCACTACGGCTCCCACGCCACGGCCGGCGCGGTGCGGTCCTCGCTCGACGCGCTGGGGGCCGTGCTCGCCGGAACGGGCGCCCGGGTGAATCCGGCGGCGGCCGGGAAGGCAGTATCCGACAGCTTCCCCGAGAACGCATCCTGAATACAAAGCAGGCGTTAATTCGAGAATACGGGAATGTATTCTGCTCCGCACAGCTTCCCGTATTCGTCTGCCCGCTTTTTCTGATCCTAAACGCCAAGGTTTCAACAACGGCGACAGCGTAATTCTGGCGCGGGTCGAGAGCGTTACACACATGTGACCGAGTACACAAGCGTGCCCGCCTTGCCCGGAATCTGCCGGTCAAACCATCTCAGATCGTCTCCGTTTCGCGCGGCGCTTACGCCCGCGTGATAACACAGATCGGGTCCGTGCCCAACCCCTGCCGACGATGCGATTTCTGAATTAGCTCGGTAAATTCAATAGACATGACTGCCGCCCAAGCAGACCTCGCAGGTGTCCGAAGCGAATTCACGCGATCCATCAGAATCGACGCCCCACGAGTGGGGGACGGAGCCGCGATCTGGCGTATCGCCCGCGACTCCGAGGTACTGGACCTGAACTCCTCGTACAGCTATCTGCTGTGGTGCCGTGACTTCGCCGCGACCTCCGTCGTGGCCCGCGACACCGCCTCAGGCACCGAAGGGACCGCCCCGGGCGACGGGGCTCCCATCGGCTTCGTCACGGGTTACATCAGGCCCGAGCGCCCCGAGGCCCTGGTCGTCTGGCAGGTGGCCGTCGACCGCGCCCACCGGGGCAAGGGCCTCGCCGGGACCCTGCTCGACGCACTCACCCGGCGGGTCACCGAGGAGCAGGGGGTCACCTCTGTCGAGACGACCGTCACGCCCGACAACACCGCGTCGGACCGTATGTTCCACGCCTACTCCGAGCGTCATGGCGCGACCCTGGAGCGCGAAGTGCTCTTCGACGGGGACCTCTTCCCCGACGGCGGGCACCAGCCCGAGGTGCTGTACCGGATCGGCCCGCTCACGACCTGAGCGACGCCGCTCCCCCTCGTCCTCGCTCCTCTTCTCCCACACCCTTCAGGAGACCCCTGTGACCATCACACCGCCTGCCCTCAGTGTCTTCGAGACCCTTGAATCCGAGGTACGCAGCTACTGCCGCGGCTGGCCGGCCGTGTTCGACCGCGCGCAGGGGAGCCGTCTCACCGACGAGGACGGTCACAGCTACCTCGACTTCTTCGCCGGCGCCGGTTCACTCAACTACGGGCACAACAACCCCGTACTGAAACGCGCCCTGATCGACTACATCGAGCGCGACGGCATCACCCACGGCCTGGACATGGCGACCACCGCGAAACGCGCGTTCCTGGAGTCGTTCCAGAACGTGGTCCTGCGCCCGCGTGACCTGCCGTACAAGGTGATGTTCCCCGGCCCCACCGGCACCAACGCCGTCGAGTCGGCCCTCAAGCTGGCCCGCAAGGTGAAGAACCGCGAGTCGATCGTGTCCTTCACGAACGCCTTCCACGGCATGTCACTGGGCTCGCTCGCCGTCACCGGCAACGCCTTCAAGCGGGCCGGGGCCGGCATCCCGCTGGTCCACGGCACCCCGATGCCGTTCGACAACTACTTCGACGGCCAGGTCCCGGACTTCCTGTGGTTCGAGCGGCTGCTCGGCGACCAGGGCTCCGGCCTCAACAAGCCCGCGGCCGTCATCGTCGAGACGGTGCAGGGCGAGGGCGGCATCAACGTCGCCCGTGCCGAGTGGCTGCGCGCGCTCGCCGCACTGTGCGAGCGCCAGGACATGCTGCTGATCGTCGACGACATCCAGATGGGCTGCGGGCGTACCGGCGGGTTCTTCTCCTTCGAGGAGGCCGGCATCACCCCCGACATCGTCACGCTGTCGAAGTCCATCAGCGGCTACGGCATGCCGATGGCCCTGACGCTCTTCAAGCCGGAGCTGGACATCTGGGAGCCCGGAGAGCACAACGGCACGTTCCGCGGCAACAACCCGGCCTTCGTGACGGCCGCCGCCGCGCTGAACACGTACTGGGCCGACGGCCAGATGGAGAAGCAGACCCTGGCGCGCGGCGAGCAGGTCGAGCGCGCGCTGCTGGCCATCGTCGACGAGTGCGAGCCGGACAGTGTGAGCTTCCGCGGCCGTGGCCTGGTCTGGGGCATGGAGTTCAAGGACAAGCCGCGCGCGACCGCGATCTGCCGCCGCGCCTTCGATCTGGGGCTCCTGCTGGAGACCTCCGGCCCGGAGAGCGAGGTGGTGAAGCTGCTTCCCGCGCTGACCGTCACCCCCGAGGAACTGGACGAGGGCCTGCGCACCCTGGCCCGCGCCGTACGCGAGACCGCCTGAGCCGACAGGTCTTCCCCGGGGGCCGGGTCTGACCCGGCCCCCGGGGGGCACCCGTACAAGGCACCACCACAGCACCGCAGCACAGAAGGGTCCTAGTCACCGTGATCGTCCGATCGTTCAGGGACATCGAGAACACCGACCGCCACGTGAAATCCGCGTCGGGCACCTGGGAGAGCAAGCGCATCGTGCTCGCCAAGGAGAAGGTCGGCTTCTCCATGCACGAGACCGTGCTCTACGCGGGCACCGAGACGTCGATGTGGTACGCCAACCACATCGAGGCCGTGCTGTGCGTGGAGGGCGAGGCCGAACTCACCAACGACGACACCGGCGAGACCCACTGGATCGCCCCCGGCACGATGTATCTGCTCAACGGCCACGAGAAGCACACGCTCCGGCCGAAAACCGACTTCCGATGCGTCTGCGTCTTCAACCCGCCGGTGACAGGGCGGGAGGACCATGACGAGAACGGCGTTTACCCGCTGTTGACCGAGGAGGGCTGAATCCCATGACCACCACCGCCCCTGCACGCACCGACCTGTACCCGACCCGTGGCGTGGGTGAGGTGACCACCCCGCGCCAGGACCCCGTCGTCTGGTCACCGCCCGGCACGCCCGGCCCGGTCGACCCCGCCGATCTCCAGGGTCTGGAGCGGAACGGGTTCCTCACCGTCGACCAGCTGATCGACCCCGACGAGGTGTCGCTCTACCGCGCCGAACTCGACCGGCTGATCACCGACCCGGCGATCCGGGCCGACGAGCGCTCGATCATCGAGCCCAAGTCCCAGGACGTACGGTCGGTGTTCGAGGTCCACCGGATCAGCGAGGTCTTCGCCGCCCTGGTGCGCGACGAGCGTGTGGTGGGGCGGGCCCGGCAGATCCTCGGCTCGGACGTGTACGTCCACCAGTCCCGTATCAACGTGAAGCCGGGCTTCGGTGCCTCGGGCTTCTACTGGCACTCGGACTTCGAGACGTGGCACGCCGAGGACGGTCTGCCGAACATGCGGACCGTCTCCGTGTCGATCGCGCTGACCGAGAACTACGACACCAACGGCGGCCTGATGATCATGCCCGGGTCGCACAAGACCTTCCTGGGCTGCGCGGGCGAGACGCCGGAGGACAACTACAAGCAGTCGCTGAAGATGCAGGGCGCCGGCACACCGTCGGACGAGGCGCTCACCGGCTTCGCCGAGCAGCACGGCATCAAGCTGTTCACGGGCAAGGCCGGCGCGGCGACGTGGTTCGACTGCAACTGCATGCACGGCTCGGGTGACAACATCACCCCGTTCCCGCGCAGCAACGTCTTCATCGTGTTCAACAGCGTGGAGAACGCGGCGGTCGACCCGTTCGCGGCGCCCGCCCCGCGGCCGTCGTTCATCGGCTCCAGGGACTTCACGCCGGTCCGCTGAGGACACGGCACAACGTACGTACGACGGCGGGGCCGGTCATGACGACCGGTCCCGCCGTCGTACGTACGGCTCGCCCTGGGCCGTGTCTTCGAAGTCCCGCCTGGCCCGCGGGCGGACGGCACTACTTTGAAGACACGAC
>NZ_JARJHW010000168.1:0-16615 GCF_040560175.1 Streptomyces panacea | reverse complement strand
TGGAAGGCCAGCTCGCACGCGGCCAGACACTCCGGCGCGTACGCCGCCGTCACCGAGTCGACCGCCGCCGTCAGCTCGGCGGGCGAGCAGCGCTCGACGTCGAAGCTGGTGCCCTCGGGCAGGGTCGCCGTGATCTCCTCGATCCTGGTGAGCCGGGTCAGCTGCCGCCGTGTCACCGACAGTTGCTTGCGTACGTCCACGACGGAGGCGGTCGGCAGGTTGGAGAAGTCCCTGGGGCAGACCAGCAGCACCGAGTGGTCGACCCGGGCGCCGGTCACCCGCGCGGCGACCCGCTCCAGCGCCAGCACGTACACGGCGGCCTGCCGCGCGGCGGCGCCCACCTTCGCGGGGTCGGCCGAACTGTCGATCATCGGGAAGGACTTGATCTCCACGACCGTCCACCGCCCGTCCGGACGCACCACCACGGCGTCCGGCTCCAGATAGGCGGGAGAGCCCGCCACCTCCAGCGCGAGCAGCGGGTGCACGAGCAGCGTCCACGCGCCGGACGCGCCGGGCTTCGTCCCGGTGCCGGTCGCCTCGCGCAGCGCCAGCGCCGTGCGCGCGGCGCGTCCCTCGGGACCGGCCGCCGACAGATCGGGGACGAGCACCTCACCGGGCACCGGCGGCTGTGATCCCGCGCCCATGCGTTCGTGCAGCAGCCGCATCAGCTCCGTACCGCCGTCGGCCTTGACGCGCGCCTCGAAGGCGTTTCCGCGCATGAACGCGAACTGCGACTGTCCGAACGGGGCGGGTGAGCCGAGCGCCGCCGCGAGCGCCGTCTTGTCGACCCCCGCGCCGTCCAGCAGCGCGCGGCGCCCGCAGCCGGGATTGGCCGCGAGGGCGGCCAGCGCGCGGGCGTCCAGCGGATGCGGCGCGACGTCCGGTCCGCGCAGCTCAGCGAGCCGCTGCCGGAGCGTCGTCGGTCGCGGCTCCGGTACCGCTGGGGTTGCCGGTGCTGCTGTTGGTGCGGGTGCGCTGCCCGGGGAATCGCTCACCCGCGGAAGTCTTGCATCCGTCACTGACAATCGGAGGTTTGACCGGGGAGTTGGCCGAAGTCGTCGAAGTCTTCGCGACCGCGACCGCGACCGCGGCGGACTCGCGCCCCGGCCCGGGCAGCGGCGCGACCTTCGCCACGAACGCGTACCGGTCGGCCGCGCGCACCCAGCACCGGTCGGCGGCCCGCAGCGCGGGAGCCGTCAGCAGCGCGCCCGCCCCCATCACGGCGCCGCCGGCGACCGCGTCGAGGAAGTAGTGGTTCGCCGTGCCCATCACGATGATCACCGTGAGCAGCGGATAGACGAGGCCGAGGACCCGCACCAGCGGGGTCCTGCCGTGCCGCCACAGGAGCACCCCGCACCACAGCGCCCAGCCGACGTGCAGGCTCGGCATCGCGGCGTACTGGTTGGTCATCCCGCCGAGCCCGCGCGGTGCGCTCGCCTCGGCGCCCCACCAGCCGTACGAGCTGTACTGCGCCATCGTGTCGACAAAACCGTAGCTCGCGTCGAGCAGCCGCGGCGGGCACGTCGGCAGGAGGGTGAAGCCGACCAGGCCGAGCAGGGTGGAGAGCATCAGCCAGGTGCGGGCCGCCCGGTAGTGCGCGGGGCGGCGGCGGAAGATCCAGATCAGCACGGCCGGTGTGACGAGGTAGTGCAGCGAGGCGTACGCGAAGTCGGCGGGTATGCCGATGGCCGGCGTGCTGGTGAAGAGTCGGTTCAGCGGATGTTCGGCGTTCAGGAAGAACGCCTTCTCTATTCGGAGGATCGCCAGACCGTGGTCGACGGCCGTCGAGACGTCACCGCGTGCCAGCAACCGACCCGCCGAGTACGCCGCGTACACCACCGCCAGGAGCAGCAGTTCGGCCCACCAACGGGGCCTGTGGGCGGCGCGCGCACGGGCGGTCTGCGGCATCCGGAACGCTCTCCCTCATTTATTTACGCGGCCTTCCGCCGACGTTCAACCGTACGGTGTAGGTCATCGCGCGCGTACGACGGGTCCCCCGACGAATCCTCGTGCGTCAACGGAACCCCGTGGAACCGACCGTCAGCTGTCCATGGGGACGCCGAGATCGTCCCGGAGGTTGCCCCCCGTTCAGGTGCGGGATGATGGGACGGCACCTGTTGTGAACCTCAGGGAGAGTTTCCATGGCACCGCGCATCCTCCTCGCCCGGCACGGTCAGACGGCGTGGTCGCTGTCCGGCAGGCACACCGGCAGGACGGATGTCCCTCTGCTCGACGAGGGCAGGCGCGGCGCCGGGCTGCTCGGGGAGCGGCTGCGCCGGGAGCCGTGGGCGGGTCTGTCCGGCGTGGAGATCCGTACCAGCCCGCTGCTGCGCGCGAGCGACACCTGCCAACTCGCCGGGTTCGGCGGCCGGGCGCGGCCGTGGGACGCGCTGATGGAGTTCGACTACGGCGCGTACGAGGGCATGACCCCGGCCGAGATCCAGGCGGTGCGGCCGGGCTGGTTCATCTGGCGCGACGGCGTCCCCGACGGCGAGACCCTGGCCGAGGTCGCCGCGCGCGCCGACGAGGTCGTGGCGTGGGCGCGCTCGGCCGACCGTGACGTGCTGGTCTTCGCGCACGGCCACATCCTGCGCGCGATCGGCGCGCGGTGGCTGGGGGAGGACGTGTCCTTCGCGTCCCGGATCCGGCTGGCGCCGACGTCCCTGTCGGTCCTGGACTGGGCCTACGGGGCGCCGGCGATCGACATCTGGAACGACACGGGGCACCTCGCGGGCTGACGCCCGGCCGTCATCAAGCGCCGGACAGGCTCTCCTCAGGCCCGACGCGCCGCGGCGGCGGTCGACGCGTGGCGGTCCAGGAACCCGGCCACCTCCGTCGTACGCCGCCTCGGCAGCAGCACCCGCACCATGCCCGCGAGCATCCCCTGGATACGGGACGACTGGACCTCGTCCATCAGGTCGAGCACCTGGTGCCCGACCGCGGCGGCCTCGTCCAGGAAGCCCGCGCGCGCCAGGTCCGTGGCCAACTCGGCCCGGTAGAGCGCGAGATTGCGGGTGAAGTGCGGGTCCTGGAGGACCGTGGCCCGGTACGCGTGCCGGGCCGCCGTCGGCCAGTCGCCCAGCGCCGCGTGGCATTGGGCCTCCAGGGCCTCCAACTCGGGCTCGCCGAAGAAGGACATCCACTCGGGGTCGGTGTCCGACGTACCGCGCTCGAAGAGCGTGTGCGCCTGCCCGAGGGACTGCTCGCAGCCCGTACGGTCCCCGAGCCCGGCCCAGCCGCCCGCCTCGCGCAGGGCCAGGAGCGACAGCAGCCGCGGCGACGCGAGGTCCTGTGCCGCGCGCCGGCCGGCCTGCGCCGCTCGTACCGCCTCGCGGTGTCTGCCCGCGTCCCGCGCCAGGAACGACGTGTTGCAGAACGCGTGCGCCTCAAGTCCCGGGTCACCGGCGACCCGTGCGGTCGCCAGCGCCTCCGCGTAGTGCGAACGCGCGTCCTCGAAACGGCCCGAGTCGTGCGCCAGCCAGCCCACCGAGATCGCCAGTTCGCCCGCGCTCGCGTGCAGCCGGTGGGCCGTCGCGCCGTGGGAGACGGTGCCCGCGTCGAGGAGCGCGTACGCGGTGCGCAGCGGCTGCGCCGCCCGCCCGTACAGGCCGTCGGCGCCGTGCCGGTCGTCCAGCAGCCGGATCCGTCGTACCGCCTCCTCCAAGGCGCTCACCTCGGCCTCGCCCGCACGCCGGGGGCCGGGCACGGCCGCGGCCGTCGGCGCCGCCGCGGCGGCGAGGCCGAGGGAGACCGCCGCCATCGACGCCGTGCCGTTGGTCATGAATGCGCGACGCCGCACGTCGCTCTCCTCGCTGATGTCACCGGTGTCGCTGTACATCGGGGTCGGGTTCGGGAGAGTGGCCGGCGCCGGGGCGGCGTCGGCCGTGGCTCTGGACGCCCGGCCGCGTACGCTCTCGCGGGCCGAGAAGCCCAGGTCGGCCAAGGTGAGGCCGGGGAACATATGGAGGAATACGCGTTCGTACGCGTAGTTGGGACAGCGGATCTCGCCGGCCTCCACCCGTCCGATATAACGTGCGTCGCACGCGACCTGTTCACCGATCTCCCGCGCGGACCTGCGAACGGCCGCCGCGAACTCGCCCGGTGAGCGACGGCCGCGCAGTCGGCGGAAGACGAGATTGGGAACCGCCCGGGTCGACACCATGGCCGAGACCTCTCCTGGAACACCTTGGGCATGCGTACCGGTTCAGGCTGGTGACCGGGTCCGGTGCTCCGGCGTTCCGGTGTTCCGGCGTCCAAGAACGTACCTGCTGTAATGAGTTGCTTACACAGGGTTTGGCTGCAAACCGGATATCTCACCCACGATCTGCCATGAACTGCCATCCTTTGCGGCGACTCACGCCGTAGCTGTTGACGCCGCGACGCGTTGAACCATGTGGAGACGCGCCATGTGTCTACCTCGGCGAGGAGGGGTTCCCTTGTTGGAGTTGGAGTTGGAGGTCGGTATGAAGACCAGCGACGGCTCATGGACGACTGCTCAGCACAAGCCCACGGCTGAGGCGAGCGAGTTGCCGCCCGGTGACGCCTCCGACGGGGACCACGGTGTGCCCTGCGATCTGGTGACCGTGCCGGCCCGCCAGGGGCTGGAGGCCGTCGACATCCTGCGCCGTGGCGCGGGCGAGGCCCCGGCGGTGGGGCCCGTGCTCCTCGACGGCAACTGCGACAACCTCGGGTTCCTGGTGCCGCCCGGCACGGCGGCGGGCTGGGACATGCCGGGCAGCGCGTGTACGGAGACGGCCGGCCGGGGGCTGCGGGTCCCGGCCGAGCCGCCCGTCACCGGCGGTGCCTGGCTGCTGCCGCCGGACGCCGACACCGGGGAGGTCACGGACCCGGCGGTGCTGCGGGAGGCCCTCGGCGAGGCGGCCCGGCTGATCGAGGCGGCGGACGGCCACCGGTAGCGAGCGCCGGGGGAGCGGCCGGGCGGGTGCCGGTGAGCGCCGCCGGGCGATAATGGACCGGTGGCGAAGAATCCGGCGGCGAAGAACAGGCGACGTGGACGCGGTGTCCCCGGGCCCGAGACCGTCACCGAGCCGGTCGGCGGCGGCCTCGCCGAGCTGGTGCCCGACCGTGAGCGCCCCCGCGCCTGGACGCTGCTGATCGACGGCACCCCGCAGTCGCACGTCGACCTCGCCGAGCCCAGCCATCTCTCCTTCGCCTACCAGCGCAGGCTCGGCCATATCGCGGACCTCACCGCTCCCGCCCCTCAGCCGCTGCACGTGGTGCACCTCGGCGGTGGCGCCTTCACCCTCGCCCGTTACGTCGCGGCGACGCGCCCCCGGTCCACCCAGCAGATCGTGGAGCTGGACGCGCCGCTGGTCCAACTCGTGCGCAGGGAACTGCCGCTGGACCCGGGCGCCCGGATCCGGGTCCGCTCCACCGACGCGCGGGCCGGACTCGCCAAGGTGCCCGACGGCTGGGCGGACCTGGTGATCACGGACGTCTTCGACGGGGCCCGTACCCCGGCGCATCTCACCAGCGCCGAATTCCTCGCCGACGTACGGCGCGTGCTCAAGCCCGGCGGGAGCTACGCGGCCAACCTCGCCGACGGGCCGCCGCTCGCGCATCTGCGGTCCCAGATCGCCACGGCCGCCTCCGTCTTCCCGGAGCTGGCGCTCGCCGCCGACCCCGCCGTACTGCGCGGCCGGCGCTTCGGCAACGCCGTACTCCTCGCGTCCGACCGGGAGTTGCCGGTCGCCGAGCTGACCCGCCGGGTGGCGAGCGATCCGCATCCGGGGCGGGTGGAACACGGCCGGTCGCTCACGGACTTCACCGGCGGCGCGTCGCCCGTCACCGACGCGAACGCCAAGCCGTCTCCCGTACCGCCGGCCGGTTCCTTCGACTGAACGCCCGATTGAACACCCGACCAACGCCCGATCGAACGCCCGCGTGCACAGCGCGCGCACGCCCGTGTGAACACCCGCACTTCGTAAGGGATTTCACCGCTCGTCGACCTGTACCCGTGGCGCCGAGTCGTGCCACGTGCAGAAGACCGAGATCTCCCGGTCGCCCTGAGTGAACGTCACCCGGATCCAGAAGTCCTGCTTCCACACCTGCATCTGCCAGCCGGCCTCCGGCGTCGCCGAGACCAACTCGGCGGAGTGACTGCCGAGATCGAAGACGACCCGCCCGCCGTCGACCGGATAGCTCCGCACATCGCCGTTCGCGGCGGAGCCCGGGTCCGGATCCGGCGGCGGGGGCGGGGGCTTGTCCGGCGGCTTGGCGGACGAGGTGGCCGAGGGCCTGTCGTCGGAGGTCCTGGACGGCTCCGGGGACACCGTGACCGACGGCGTCGGCGAGGGCGAGGGCGGCGGGCTCGGTGGTCGGTGCGTCGACGAGGACCGCGGCCGGGCGCGCTGCGTCGTCGCGTTGTCCCCGGTGATCGGAAGCGCCTGCGGTCTGTCGTACACCGTGCCCACGACGACCGTGTGCACGCCCCACCAGGACAGCGTGACCGCCGCCCCGGTCGCGAGCGTCCACGCCATGGCATGTACGAGTCCTCTGCGCATCGGGGCCATACTGCACCACCCACCCCGCGCCTGTCCCTCGGATGGCGTACGGTGCCGCCCATGCCAAGTGTGCTCGTGGTCGAGGACGACCAGTTCGTACGCTCCGCCCTCATCAGGCACTTGACCGACGCGTCGCACACCGTACGCAGCGTCGGTACCGCCCTGGAGGCGCTGCGCGAGGTCGCCCATTTCCGTTTCGACGTGGTCATCCTCGACCTCGGACTGCCCGATCTCGACGGGGCCGAGGCGCTGAAGATGCTGCGCGGGATCACCGACGTACCGGTGATCATCGCCACGGCGCGGGACGACGAGGCGGAGATCGTACGGCTGTTGAACGACGGCGCCGACGACTACCTCACCAAACCCTTCTCGGTGGAGCACCTGTCGGCCCGGATGGCCGCCGTGCTGCGCCGCTCGCGCGCCGCCGCCGACGACCCGCCCTCGCGCGTCATCCGCGTCGGCGGCCTCGCCATCGACCCGCTGCGCCGCCAGGTCGAACTCGACGGCGCGCGACTGGACCTGACGCGGCGTGAGTTCGACCTGCTCGCCTTCCTCGCCGGACGGCCCGGTGTGGTCGTCGGGCGCAAGGAACTCCTGGCCGAGGTGTGGCGGCAGTCGTACGGCGACGACCAGACCATCGACGTCCATCTGTCCTGGCTGCGCCGGAAGCTGGGCGAGACGGCGGCCCGGCCCCGCTATCTGCACACCCTGCGCGGCGTCGGCGTGAAGCTGGAGCCCCCGGCCCCTCGGGCGCCGGCGGCCGGCCCCGCCGCGCACGAACCGCTGTCATGAGATGGGCGCTGGTCAGGGTCTCGCTGGCGGTGACCGCGATGGTCGTGCTCGCCTTCGCCGTCCCGCTCGGGCTCGTCATCAAGGAGATGGCCAAGGACCGGGCCTTCTCCAACGCCGAACGACAGGCCGCGACCCTCGGCCCCGTGCTCTCCATCGCCCAGGGCCGCGAACAGCTGGAGTGGGCCGTCGAGTCCAGCCCCATCGGCGGCACCGGGCAGCTGGCCGTCCATGTGCCGGCCTCCGGTGAGCCGGGCAGTGTGCCCATGGAGATCGGCACCCGCCGGGCCGCCCAGCAGGACCTGCGCGCCACCGAGGAGCTGGGCCGGGCCTCCATCGCCGAGGTCAGCGGCGGGTCCGCGCTGCTCCAGCCGATCGCGATCTCCACGGGGAAGATCGCCATCATCGAGGTGTTCGTCCCCGAGGACGAGGTCTCCAACGGCGTCGCCACCGCCTGGCTGGTCCTCGCGGGCGTGGGCATCGCGCTGATCGTGGGCTCGGTCGCCGTGGCCGACCGCCTCGGCGTACGGATGGTCCAGCCCGCCCAGCGGCTCGCGGGCGCCGCCCACGACCTGGGTGAGGGCCGACTCGGCGCCCGGGTCCCGGAGAAGGGCCCCACGGAGCTGCGGTCCGCGGCTGTCGCCTTCAACTCCATGGCCGACCAGGTGGTCCAACTCCTCGCCAACGAACGGGAACTGGCCGCCGACCTCTCGCACCGCCTGCGCACCCCGCTCACCGTGCTGCGCCTCAACGCCGCCTCGCTCGGCGAGGGTCCGGCCGCCGACCAGACACGGGCGGCCGTCGCGCAGCTGGAACGCGAGGTCGACACCATCATCCGTACGGCCCGCAAGGCGAAACCGCAGACCCGCGCGACGACGCCCGGCGTGGGGTGCGACGTCTCCGAGGTCATCCGCGAGCGGATGGACTTCTGGTCGGCGCTGGCCGAGGACGAGGGCCGGACGGTCCGGCTGGCCGGGGTCGGCCGCCCGGTGCGCATCCCGGTCGCCAGGCCCGAACTGGCCGCCGCGCTGGACGCGTTGCTCGGCAACGTCTTCCGGCACACCCCGGAGGGCACCGCCTTCGCCGTCGACGTCCACCACGCCGACGGCGCCGTGATCGTCCTCGTCTCGGACGCGGGCCCCGGGATCGCGGACCCCGAGGCGGCCCTCGTACGCGGCAACAGCGGCGCCGGCGAGGGCTCGACGGGGCTCGGGCTCGACATCGTGCGCAGGGTCGCCGAGTCGACCGGCGGAGACGTACGCATCGGGCGCTCCGTGCTCGGCGGCACGGAGGTACGGATCTGGATCGGTCTCGACGGCCGGCGCGCCGCGCGCCCGGCCGGGGAGCGCCGCGGGCACCGGCTGCGGCGCCGGGCGGCCGAGCATTAATCCGCTCCCAATGGTTCCTTAAGGGGGCCTCAAGGACGGCGACACCCGTCCGCTATCGGCGACTTGTCCGGACCGGGGCGGCTAGCGTGCTGACACGAGACCGCACCAACCGCACGGCTGCCGTCCCCCACCGGTCGCCACCCCGCCCGCGTCCCGGCCGGCCCCGAACCCCCCACCCGGCCGGGACGCGCCCCGACGACCGCTCTACGCGGGCGGGTCCGGCAGGACGCCCGTCTCCGTCAGCCGCGCGTACCAGCTCGCGCTGGACTTCGGCGTACGCGACTGCGTCTCGTAGTCGACGTGCACCGCGCCGAAGCGCTTCCCGTAGCCCCGCTCCCACTCGAAGTTGTCCAGCAGCGACCAGAGAAGGTAGCCGCGTACATCCGCCCCGTCGGCCATCGCGCGGTGCGCCGCCGACAGATGTCCGTGCAGGAAGCGGATACGGTCCGGATCGTCCACGACGCCCGCCGCGTCCGGCTTGTCGTCGTACGCCGCGCCGTTCTCGGTGATCACCAGCGGGACGTCGGGCGCCTCGCGGGTGTAGCGCATCAGCACGTCGTACAGCCCGGTCGGATCGACCGACCAGCCCATCTCCGTCACCTCGCCCGGCGGCTGATGGAACGTCACCGAATCGGCGCCCGGCCAGGGGGACTTCTCGCCCGCGCCGTGCGCGTGCCCGTGGCTGTCCCGGCGGGACGCGTCCGCGCCGGCGCCCGCCGCGGCCGACACCAGGTGAGGGGTGTAGTAGTTGATGCCCAGCCAGTCCAGCGGCTGGTGGATCGTCGCCGTGTCGTCGGGCTTCACGAAGGACCAGTCGGTGATCCGCGCGGTGTCCTTGAACAGATCCTCGGGGTACGCGCCCGACAGCATCGGCCCGGTGAAGATCCGGTTCGCCAGCGCGTCGATACGGCGCTGGGCGTCCAGGTCGTCCGGTGACTGCGAACGGGCCCGTACCGCCGCGGCGTTGTGGCACACGGTCACCTGCGCGCGCCTGGGCAGCACGGTCCGCAGCGCCTGCGTGGCCAGACCGTGGCCCAGGTTGAGATGGTGCGCGGCCCGCAGCGCGAGCACCGGATCCGTACGGCCGGGCGCGTGCACACCGGAGGCGTACCCCAGAAAAGCGCTGCACCAGGGCTCGTTGAGGGTCACCCACCGGTCGACTCGGTCGCCGAGCGCGTCACCGAGGATCCGCGCGTACTCCGCGAACCTGAACGCCGTCTCGCGCACCGGCCAGCCGCCCGCCGTCTCCAGATCGTGCGGCAGGTCCCAGTGGTAAAGGGTGAGGACGGGCCGGATGCCGCGCTCCAGCAGGTCGTCGACGAGCTTGCGGTAGAAGTCGAGACCGCGCTGCACGGCAGGGCCGCGGCCGATGGGCTGGACGCGCGACCAGGAGACCGAGAAGCGGTACGCGTTCACCCCGAGGTCCGCCATGAGACGCACGTCTTCGGCCCGGCGGTGGATGTGGTCGGCGGCGGTGTCACCGGTGTCGCCGTTCTCGACCTTGCCGGGCGTGTGGCTGAAGGTGTCCCAGATCGACGGGGTACGGCCGATCTCCCGTGCGCCGCCCTCGATCTGGTAGGCGGCGGTGGCGGTGCCCCATATGAAGTCGGACGGAAAACTGAGGGACATGGGTGCGCTCCGGTCGGGGAGAGGGCGGGTCGGTCGCGGGTCGGCGGAGCGGGGGAACACGCGGTCAGCCCTTGACCGCACCTGTCATGATGCCACCGACAATATGCTTGCCGAAGATCACGAAGGCCAGCAGCAGCGGGAGCGTACCGAGCAGGGCACCGGCCATGATCACCGACTGGTCGGGGATGTAGCCGCGGCCGAGCCCCGTGAGCGCTACCTGCACGGTGGGGTTGCCGTTCTGTGTGAGCGCGATGATCGGCCAGAAGAAGTCGTTCCAGGCCAGCACGAAGGTCAGCATGCCGAGGACCGCCATCGCCGGCCGCGCCGCCGGGAAGACGACGTGCCACACGACCCGCCAACTGCTCGCGCCGTCCACGCGCGCCGCCTCGACCAGCTCGGTCGGCAGCGCCTGGAGCAGATACTGCCGCATGAAGAACACCCCGAACGCGCTGACCAGCGTGGGCAGGACGACGGACTGCAGCCGGTCGGTCCAGGACAGCTCGGCGATCAGCATGTACAGCGGTACGACACCGAGCTGCGGCGGCACCATCATCGTGCCGATCACCAGCAGCAGAAGCAGATTCTTGAACCGGAAGCGGAGCTTGGCGAAGGCGAAGCCCGCGAGCGTCGAGAAGAGGACCGTCCCGGCGGCCACGGTCCCCGCCACCAAGACCGTGTTGAACAGCGCCGTACCCATGTTGGCGTCGGTCCAGGCGATCCGGAGATTACGGACGAGATTGCCGCCGAACCAGAAGGGCGGGGGAGTCTGTGCCAGCCGGGTGGTGTTGCGGGAGGCGGCGATCGCGGTCCAGAGGAGGGGGAACAGCGAGCCGGCGGCGAACAGGGCCAGTACGGCGTAGGTGATCCGCCCCGCGTGCCGGTGCCGCCAGGCGCCGCGCCTCACGCTCGATGTCCGTTCCGCCGTCTCCGTCATGAACTCCTCCGCAGCCGGCGGGCGACGAGCCAGTTCACCGCGCCGATGATCAGCAGGATCAGGAACATCGCCCAGGCGATCGCCGAGGCCCGGCCGAGATGCAGATTCACCCAGCCCTGCTCGTACAGATAGAGCCCCAGCGTCTGGAACTGGTGGTCGGAGCCGCCCGTCGCGCCCGCGCCGCCGTTGAACAGCAGTGGCTCACCGAAGAGTTGGGTCGCGCCGATCGTCGAGACGACACAGGTGAAGAGGATCGTGGGCCGCAGGGACGGGATGGTCACGTGCAGGAACTGCCGCCGCCGCGAGGCCCCGTCGAGGGCCGCCGACTCGTACAGCTCGTGGGGGATCGACTGCATCGCCGCCAGATAGATCAGCGCGTTGTAGCCCGTCCACCGCCACACGACGATGGTGGAGACGGCCAGTTGGGACGTCCATGTGCCGTTCTGCCAGTCGACCGCGTCGAGACCGACCAGCCCCAGACCCCAGTTGATCATTCCGTGGTCGCGGCCGAAGAGCAGCACGAAGACCAGCGTGGCCGCGGCGACACTCGTGGCGTACGGCGTCAGGACGGCCACCCGGAAGAACATCGAGCCGCGCAGCCGGTGGTTGAGGAGATACGCGACGCCCAGCGCGATCAGCAGCTGCGGGACGGTCGAGAGCAGTCCGATGGTCACGGTGTTCCGGAGGGCGTTCCAGAAGAACGAGTCGCTCAGCAGCCGGGAGAAATTGTGCAGGCCCACCCACTCCATGTCGCCGGGCGCGGTCAGTTCGACCCGGTGCAGCGAGGCCCAGCCGGTGTAGAGGAGCGGGAAGAGGCCGAAGACGGCGAAGAAGAGGAAGAAGGGCGCGACGAAGGCGTACGGGCTCCACCGCGTGTCCAAGCGGTGCCACCGGCCGCGCCGCGCCCGACGGGTTCGGTCCCGGTCACCGTCGTCCCGGCCGTCGCCCCGGACGCCGGGCGGCGCGGGGTACGGCGCCGCGCCCTCCTCCCACCCGGAGGGCACCGCCGTGGTCGCGTCACCCGCCACGCCCGTCATGTCGCTCACCGGTCCAGCGCGTTGTCGATCGCCTTCACCGCGGCGTCCCAGCCCTGCTTCGACGACCGGCCCTTCTGGTCGACCTGGAGCATGCCGACGTCCGCCAGGTTCTGGGCGATGATCAGGTCCTTCGGGCCCACGATCTGGACCGGCACACCCTCCGCCGCGCCCGCGAAGATCCGGCCCATGGGCGCGTTGCCGAAGTAGGCGTGCCGCGCGCCGGAGACGGCCGGCAGGTCGTAGGCCGCGCTGGCACTCGGGAAGCTGCCGCGCCTCTCGAACAGCTTCGCCTGCTGCTCGGGCGCGGTCAGCCAGGCGACGAGCCTGGCCGCCGCCGCCTTGTTCCCGCCGGCCGCGGGCACGGTCAGGAACGAGCCGCCCCAGTTGCTCGGCCGGGGCGCCGCCGCCACGTCCCACTTCCCCTTGCCCGCGGCGCCCGCCTTGTCCTGGATGTAGCCGAGCATCCAGGCCGGACAGGAGACGGTGGCGAACGTCGCGTTGGCGAAGCCCTGGTCCCACGCGGGCGTGAACTGCTGGAGCCTGCCGGTCAGCCCCTCGCGGGCGAACTCGGCGGCGGTGTCCCAGGCCTGCCGTACGGCCGGGTTGGTCTTGTAGACGACCTTGCCGTCCGCGTCGTAGAACCGCTTCTCGCTCCCGCCGGTGATCGCCGCCATCACCCCGGCCGCCGAGTCGACGAAGACCGTCCCCTCCGGCGCCCGTGCCTTGAACCGCATTCCCACCGCCAGATACTTCCGCCAGTCGCCCGCCCACAGCCTTCCGACGGCCGTACGGTCGGTGGGCAGCCCGGCCTTGGCGAAGAGGTCCCGGCGGTAGCAGATGGCCCCCGGGCCGATGTCCGTGCCGAGGCCGACGGTCTTCCCGTCGGCGGTGGTGGCCTGCGACCACTTCCAGGGCAGGAAGCTGTCCTTCCGTACGCCCTCGGTCCGGCCCAGGTCCACGAGCCTGCCGGCCTGGGTGGCGGTGATCTCGGCGATGTTGTTGACCTCGACGGCCTGGATGTCGGCGAGTCCGCTGCCGCTGCCGAGGTGGGTGAGGAGCTGCGGGTAGTAGTTCTCGTTCCGCTCGATGGACGTCTGCTTGACGACGACGTCCTTGTTGAGCTTCATGTACTCGTCGTACAGCCCGGCCTCCTTGAGGCCGAAGGCCCCGAAGACCCCCACGGTGAGCGTGGTCCCGCCGTTGCCGTCACCGCCGTCACCCCCGCCGCTGCTCGTGCCCCCGCCGGTCGCGACGCCGACCGGGGGCTCGGCGGGGTCCTCGGCACATCCGGTGAGCGGCCCGGCCCCGAGCACGGCGACGACCGCGAGGCCCACCAGCCGACGGGACGCACAGGAATGTGTGCGCATGACGTCCTTCCCTGGACCGACATGGGAGCGCTCCCATGGACGGGACGAGCGTCCCCGCTCACATCGGAGGTGTCAAGGGACCGGGCGGCGACACGACGAAGGGCCGGTCCGCTCGCGCGAACCGGCCCTTCATTCGTCAGGGTGAGTAACGGGACTTGAACCCGCGACATCCTGGACCACAACCAGGTGCTCTACCAGCTGAGCTATACCCACCATGCCCGGTCAATTCCGTGCCCGACCGGCCGAGAAAAAGTGTACAGGGTCCGCGAGGGTGCTCGCGCCCGAGTTATTCCGGGCACCGAGGGGCCCTGCGGCCCGTACGCCTCACAGCACGTGCTTCGCCGCGATCGCCTTCGCCGTGTCCGAGTCCGGGCCGGGCTGCGGCACGAAGACCGCCTCGCGGTAGTAGCGCAGCTCCGCGATGGATTCGCGGATGTCCGCCAGCGCCCGGTGGTTGCCGCCCTTCTCCGGGCTGTTGAAGTAGGCGCGCGGGTACCAGCGCCGCGCCAGCTCCTTGACCGACGAGACATCGACGATCCGGTAGTGGAGGTAGCCCTCCAGCTCCGGCATGTCCCGCAGCAGGAAGCCGCGGTCGGTGCCGACCGTGTTTCCGCACAGCGGCGCCTTCCCCGGCTCCTTGACCTGCTCGCGTACGTACTCCAGCACCCGCGCCTCGGCCTCGGCCAGGGTGGTGCCGCCGGCCAGCTCGTCGAGCAGACCCGAGGCGGTGTGCATCTGCCGCACCACCTCGGGCATGGTCTCCAGCGCCGCGTCCGGGGGACGCACGACGATGTCGACGCCTTCACCGAGCACGTTCAGCTCCGAGTCGGTGACCAGCGCGGCCACCTCGATGAGTGCGTCCTCCGTCAGCGAGAGCCCGGTCATCTCGCAGTCGATCCACACCATTCGATCGTTCATACGCCTTACCCTACGGTGCGCTCCGCTGACCGGGCAGGCTCGGGCGGCCCTGACCGGAGACGAACGCCTCCGAGTAGGACTTGACCGGCTCCGGCACCGACGACGAGGCCGTCGCGGAACCGGACGGGGCGGCTGCCGCCGCTGTCCGCCGGGCCTGCGGGGAGGCCTGCGCCGGTACGTGATCCACCGGCGCCGACGCGAGCTGGTCCCCGTGCGGACGGCGGGCCCGGTAGGCGGCCCGGTACGCGGCGGGGGACGAGCCCAGCTGACGCCGGAAGTGCCCGCGCAGCGCCACCGGCGAGCGGAAGCCGCAGCGGCCGGCGACCTCGTCGACCGAGTAGTCGGAGGTCTCCAGCAGCCGCTGCGCCTGAAGCACGCGCTGCGTGATCAGCCACTGGAGCGGCGCGCTGCCGGTGAGCGAGCGGAAACGGCGGTCGAACGTCCTGCGGCTCATGTAGGCGCGGGCCGCCAGAGTCTCCACGTCGAATTGCTCGTGCAGATGCTCCAGCGCCCAGGCCACGACCTCGGCGAGCGGGTCGGAGCCGATCTCCTCTGGTAAAGACCTGTCCAGATAGCGCTCCTGACCGCCACTGCGCCGCGGCGGGACGACGAGCCTGCGCGCCAGTGCCCCGGCGGCCTCGGTCCCGTGATCCGTACGCACTATGTGCAGGCACAGATCGATTCCGGCCGCCGTCCCGGCGGAGGTGAGCACATCGCCGTCGTCGACGAACAGTTCACGCGGATCCACATGGACGGACGGATACCGCTTGGCCAGCGTCGGCGCGTACATCCAGTGCGTGGTCGCCGGGCGGCCGTCCAGCAGGCCGGCCGCGGCGAGCACGAAGGCGCCGGTGCACAGTCCGACGATCCGGGCGCCTTCCTCGTGCGCCCGGCGCAGCGCGTCCAGTGCCTCGGGCGGTGGCGGCGAGGTGATGGACCGCCAGGCGGGGACGACCACCGTGCCCGCTCTGCTGATCGCCTCCAGGCCGTACGGCGTGGTGAGTTCGAGCCCGCCGGTGGTGCGGAGCGGGCCTTCCTCCCCACCGCACACGAGCAGCCGGTATCGCGGAACCCCGGCATCCTGGCGGTCGATGCCGAACACGGAGAGCGGAATGGAGCTCTCGAAGATGGGCCCACCACTGAACAGCAGCACAGCGACGACTTCCCGGCGGCGGCGGCCTGAAAGCTTCCGTGCTGACTCCGGTGCGGCAATGGAGTCCTGGCTCATGGCGCTAAGCCCCCCTCGGTGTTCGCGTCTCCCCGTTCGTGTCGGGTCTTTCGCTCCTGCACGATTCCCCTCGGTTTTGCACGGGACTCCACTCTTCGCTACTCATGATCGAATCTACTGTGTCCCGTGGTGCCGGCGTGACAAGTTCTTCATCCGGCGCTATGTCGACAAGGCAACTTGGCGCGAAGCATTCGATCACGAAGCGTTCCACCCGCACGGCCCACAGGGAAGTGCGCCTCACGCGCATGGCCCGTCCCCGTAGGCTCTTCGCGGCCGGAAAGAGGCTCTCTGCCCTGGTGGCAAGGGGGTTGGCAGGCCATTTCGCCAAGGATGGGTCTCAGGGGTGAAGTTGGCTGAAAACTTACGGGTGTGCGGCCTCGGAAGCGTCAGTCTCCCGGCGTGCTTCTGTCGCGCGTCCGCGCGCCCCGGTGCGCCCCCTGGGCCTGGTGTTACCCGCCGTACGTTGGGCACGCAGGGACTGCTCCGAGCGGCGCAGCAGGAGCCGGCAGACCGCCGTCACGGCGAGGAGCCCGAGCGCGGGCACGGCGGCCCCGCCGACGGAGGTGCCGAAGACGACGAGCACCACCGGCACGAGTACACAGCTGAACGCGGCCCAGCGAACCACATCGCTCGCGGACTCGCCGGATGCTGCGGACGCGCTCGGCGTGGCCGACGCGGACTCCGTCCCCGAGGGGGAGGCGTGGTGGTGCGGTCGTACGGACACGTGAGCTCCCTGGTGACGGGGGTGGCTGTGGTGACTGGAGTGACTGCGTCGACTACGGGGGACCCATGATCAACGAG
>NZ_JARJHW010000167.1:0-16653 GCF_040560175.1 Streptomyces panacea | reverse complement strand
AGACAGGACCTGTGCGACGAAGCCTCCGTCGGCATGCCCGCCCCCGCACGAGCCGACGTCCGCGCCCACGTGGCCCGTCCTCGTCCGCCGATCCCGACGCCCCGTCACGGGCAGGGATCATCAGAGAGAGAAAGACATGTCCGGACGACTCACGCTCCGCCGCCCACTGGACCTCCGATCCCGACGACGGGCCGGCCGGCTGCGCTTCGCCGCCCTCGGCACCGCTCTCGTCACCGTGCTCGTTCCCTCCCTCGCCGCGTGCGGCGGCGACGCCGCCTCCTCGGGCGGCGACGCCACTCTCAAGTGGACCTCCTCCTATTTCCCGACCCACTGGGACCCGGTGGTCGGCGGCAGCGGCGCCCAGTTCCGCGAACTCTCCCTGGTCTACGCCTCGTTGACGCGCACCGACGAGAGGGGCAATGCGGTCCCGGATCTCGCCGAGAGCTGGGAGTACAACGACAGGGGCGACCGGATCACCTTCCGTCTCCGTCCCGGCCTGAAGTTCAGCGACGGCGAGCCCCTGGACGCCACCGCCGTCAAAGCCGCGGTCGAACGGGCCAAGGAGCAGGAGGACTCGGCGCTCTTCGGTGACCTGACCTCGATCAAGTCGGTGGAGGCGGACGGCCTGGACGCGATCGTGACGCTCAGTCAGGTCGACTACCAGATACCGCAGTTGTTCGGTCAGCGGGTCCTCCAGATCGCCAGTCCCAAGGCGGCCGGGTCCCCGAAGGAACTGGACCGCGCCCCGGTCGGCGCCGGACCGTTCGTCGTCACGCAGCTGATACCGGGCACCAAGGCGGTGCTGAAGAAGAATCCGGACTACTGGGACGTTGAGAACATCCACATCGACAACGTCGAGCTGACGTCCGCGCCCGACGCCTCCACCGTCGTCTCCGGCCTCCAGACAGGCGTCTACAACTTCGCGGACATCGAGCCCAGCCAGGCGGACGCCGCCAAGAAGGCCGGCCTGGACGTCTTCGTCCAGCCCGGTTTCAACGCCTCGAACATCAGCCTCAACGTCAACAAGGCCCCGTTCGACGACAGCAGGGTGGTCGACGCCGTCCGCCATGCCGTCAACCGCCAGGAGTTCGTCGACAAGATGACGTTCGGCTACGGCGAGGTGACCAACCAGCCGTTCCCCGAGAGTTACGTCGCCTACGACCCGGGGTCCCGGGACGCGTACCCGTACGACCCTGCGAAGTCGAAGAAGCTCCTCGCCGACGCGGGTCACGGGGCCGGTGACATCGAACTCGATCTGGTCATCCCCTCGGAGGACCCGCAGGCCGAGATCGTCCAGTCGCAGCTGGCCAAGGTCGGCATCACCGTCAACATCAAGATCGACAAGAACTGGGCCACCCCGTTCTTCGCCAAGGACCTGACCTTCTCGCTCTACGGCACCACGGGACGCGACTCCGCCGCGCAGACCCTCACCGCCCACTTCGGCCCCGACGGCCCGCTGAATCTCAGCTCGCCCTACGAACCGTCCGGTTTCGACGCGGCCATCGCCAAGGTGCGCCAGACCCCGCTGGAAGCGCCCGAATACCCGAAGGTCCTCCAGGCGGCGACCCGCGCCGGTCTCAAGAGCGAGGCGCTCGTCTTCACGTACTCCTCGCCGAACCTCATCGCCAAGAGCAAGTCGATCTCGGACCTGCCGCGGAATCCGGCCCACATCGACTGGACCGGCGTGACCGTCACCGGCTCCAACTGAGCCCCGTCCACAGCGGATCAGCCCAACACAGAGAGGAGGCATCCCCATGACGAAGACCGCGGCAGAGACGGCGCCCGACCGGCCTCACGGGGTCGCCGCGGCCAGGACGCGGCAGGCGCTGCGCCGCGTCGTCGGCGTCGTCGCCCGGTCGGTCGCGATCTTCGTGCCGGTCTTCCTGGTCGCCACATTCGTGACGTTCGCGCTGCGCTCGCTGAGCGGGCTCAGCCCGGCGCGCATTCAGCTGGGCGAGACGGCGACTCCCGAGGCGATCGCCCGCGTCGAGGCCCAATGGGGCCTCGACCGGCCCTTCCTGGTCCAGTACGGGGACTGGCTCGGCGGTGTTCTCCACGGTGAGCTGGGCACCAGTTGGACCAACGGCGCGGACATCTCCACACTCATCGGCCTCGGCCTGGGCGTGAGTCTGTCGATCGCGACATTCGCGCTGGTCATCGGCGTGGTCGTCGGCTTCCTCCTCGGCACGCTGGCGGCCCTGCGGCGCACCACCTGGATCGACCGGGCGATCACGGGCTTCGTCACCGTCATCTCGGTGATGCCCGCGTTCGTGGTCGGCATCGTGCTGGTCGCGGTCCTCGCGGTCGGGCTCCAACTGTTCCCGGCCGCCGGCTACGTCCCTGCCGAGCAGGGCGTCGGGCCGTGGCTCGCGCACATCACGCTGCCCGCCGTCGCGCTGAGCTTCGACGTCATCGCGGACGTCGCCCGCCAGTTGCGTACGAGTCTGATCGCCGCCTACTCCGAGAACTATGTGACGGGCGCGGTGGTACGGGGGCTGAGCCCCCGCCGGATCTTCTTCGGCCATGTGCTGCGCAACGGTCTGGGGCCGACGCTGGCCACCCTGGGCCTGAAGTTCCCGTCCCTGGTGGGCGCCTCCGTCGTGACGGAGTGGATCTTCGGTCTCCAGGGATTCGGCAGATTCGCCAACGATTCCGCCCAGGCCGGTGACGTACCCGCCGTACAGGGAGTCCTCGTGGTGTCGATCGTCCTTGTCGTCGGCTTCAACCTGATCGTCAACCTGATGCTGGCGCGTGTGACGCCGGCGTCCCAGCGGGGAGTGTGAACCATGGTGCGCCGCGTCCTCTCACTCACCTCCGGCCGGATCGCCGTGGTCATCCTCACCGTGATCGCCCTGCTCGCCGTACTCGGGCCGTTTCTCACTCCGCAGGACCCGCTGGCCACCAGCGACAACACGCTCGCCGCCGCCTCGGGCGCCCACTGGCTGGGCACCGACCACCTCGGCCGTGACGTGTTCAGCCGGCTGCTCGACGGATCCCGCGTCAGTGTGCTCGGCTCGCTCGAAGTGGCCCTGGTCGCACTGGTGGGCGCGATTCCCGGCATCCTGTCCGTCTATCTGGGCCGCGTCTTCGAGTGGCTCACCCTGCGGCTGGCCGACACGCTGGTCGCCCTGCCGTTCCTGCTGTTCGCCGTCGCCGTGATCGCGCTGCTCGGAAACGGGATCACCCAGGCCATGCTCGTCACGGGCGTGCTGGTGTCCCCGCTGTTCTACCGGGTGGCCCGCGCCGCCACCCTCTCGGTGGCCCGCTCGCACTACGTGGAAGCCGCGCTCATCTCCGGGGCCTCCCTGGGCTGGGTCGTACGCCGCCATGTCTGGGCCAAGGTGCTGCCGCCGATGGCGGTCGCGCTCGCCCAGACCATCGGTGTCGGCTTCGTGATCGTCGCGAGTCTCACGTTCCTCGGGATCGGCGTCCAGCCGCCCGCACCCACCTGGGGCGGCCTGCTCGCCTCCGACCTGGGCTATCTCAGCCACCGGCCGTGGGCGCCGCTGCCCCCCGCACTGCTGATCATGGCGACCGTCTGGGCCGCCAACCTGCTCGCCGACGCCATCCGTGACGTGTCCGGCGAAGCCGGCCGCGCACTGGTCAACACCCGCAAGGTCCACGCCAACCGCCTCGACAAGGCCGGCCCCGCCCCCGCCGGAGGTACCTCATGACGACGCTGTCCGAGAACTTCGCCCCGGGGACCCGGCAGAGCCCACGGGCCCCACAGCGCACCCGGAGGACCAGCTCCCCCGACGACACGGCCGTTCCGGCGGCCGATCCCACGGCCCCGCCGGTGCTCGCCCTGCGCGACGTACGCATCGGCGACCAGGCCGACCGCCGCGAGATCGTCCACGGGGTGAGCTTCGAACTCACGGCGGGCAACGCGGTCGGCATCGTCGGCGAGTCGGGCAGCGGCAAGACCCTGACGTGCCGCGCGGCGCTGGGCATCCTGCCCCCGCACTTCGAGGTAACCGGCGGATCGATCGCGATCGACGGCACCGACATCAGTACGCTGACGCCGCGTCAGTGGACGGCCCTGCGGGGCGGAACGATCAGCGCCGTCTTCCAGGACCCGGCGTCCTACCTCAACCCCTCGATCCGGATGGGCGCGCAGATCGCCGAGGTGATCCGGGTCAAGAAGGGGCTGAAGCGGCGTGCGGCGCGGCGGCTCGCCCTGGAGTTGCTGCGGGCGGTCCAACTGCGTGACCCGGAGCTGGTCTACGGCCAGTACACGTACGAGCTGTCCGGCGGCATGCTCCAGCGTGTGCTGATCGCGGCCGCGATCGCCGCCGAGCCCCGGCTCCTGATCGCCGACGAGGCCACCACGGCACTCGACGTCACCGTCCAGGCCGAGATCCTCGACCTCCTCGCCGACCTGCGCGAACAAGCCGGTCTGGCCCTCGTCGTCGTCTCCCACGACCTGGCCGTCGTCGCCCAACTGTGCGACGAGGTCCTGGTGATGAGGGAGGGCGAGGTCGTGGAGCGCGGTCCGACACGCTCGGTGCTCCACGATCCGCAGCACCACTACACCCGGCTGCTCATCGCCGGGCACGAGGAGTACGGCCTGGAGAAGTTCCTCGCTCCGAAGACCCCCGCCGCATCCGAGGAGGCGTCGTGACCACCGAGTCGCCGGGCGGGCCGCCGGAGAAGGCCGCCACCGAGTCCGCCGAGTCCGCCGGGCCGCCGGACGCCGACGAAACCCGGGAACCGGTCCTGGACGTCAACGGCCTGGAGGTCCACTACGGTTCGCGCCGCCGGCGCCGGCGCGCCCTGGGCGGATTCTCGCTGAGCGTCGCGCCCGGCGAGACGGTCGGCGTCATCGGGGAGACGGGATCGGGAAAATCCACCTTCGCGCGCGCCGTACTCGGCCTCGTACGCCCGTCGGCGGGTTCGGTCGTCATCGGCGGCGAGGACGTGAGCGCGTACGGACAGCGGCAGTGGCGCGACCTGCGCCGGCGCGGGGTGATCCAGTACGTCTTCCAGGACCCGCTGCGCAGCCTCGACCCGGACCTCACCGTCGAGGAGTCGCTGACCGAGCCGCTGCTCGTCCAGGGTGTCCCGGGTAAGGAAGCGGCCGAGCGCGCCCGCGCCTTCCTGGCCCGGGTGCGCCTCGCGGAAGAACTTCTCGGCCGGCTGCCCGGGGAGCTGTCCGGAGGTCAGCGCCAGCGCGTCGCGGTGGCCCGCGCGCTGGTCACCGAGCCCCGGCTGGTCGTCCTCGACGAGCCCGTCAGCGCCCTGGACTCCGCCAACCGCGTCCAGATCCTGGGAATCCTCAAAGAACTGCGCGCCACCGGGGTCTCCCTCGTCTTCATCTCCCACGACCTCGGATCCGTCGCCGGGATCGCCGATCGCATCGCCGTCCTCCACCAGGGCGAACTCGTCGAGGTCGGCGCCGCCCGCGACGTCATCAACCAGCCGCGACACCCGTACACGCGCCTGCTCGTCCGCTCCGCGCCCACCCTGCGCACCGCCCCGGCGGACAGGGCGGAGCGCGAAGCCCTGCGCGCGCTGCTGAACGCCTGAGCCCACGGCAGACAGGCCACGACTGACAGGAAGAGCCATGTCCCGCACGATCCATCTCGCACTGCATCCCTACGGCGTCGGCGGCCCCGGCCAGCACGGCCTCTGGAAGGACCCGCGCGTCGCCAAGGACGCCAGCATCGACATCAATTACTACATCCGGCAGGCCCAGGCGGCCGAACACGCTTTGTTCGACGCCCTGTTCGTGGTCGACAGCCAGTTCATCAACGCCACCTACCCGGCGCACTACCTCAACCGGCTCGAACCACTGACCCTGTTGTCGGCGGTGGCCACCCACACCCGGCACATCGGGCTGGTGGGCACGGCGAGTTCGACGTACAACTCACCGTTCAACCTCGCGCGCCGCTTCGCCTCGCTCGACCACATCAGCGGCGGACGGGCCGGCTGGAACGTGGTGACCAGTTTCGACACCGGCACCTCCAGGAACTTCGGACTCGACGAACACCTCGACTACACCACCCGTTACGGCCGCGCCCTGGAGTTCGTCCAGGTCGCCCGCGGTCTGTGGGACTCCTACGAGGACGACGCCTTCCCGGCCGACGTGGCGCGCGACGTCTTCCTCGACCCGGCCAAGCTGCACGCGCTCGACCACGCCGGCGAGCACTTCCAGGTCGCCGGGCCGCTCAACCTCTCCCGCTCGCCGCAGGGCCAGCCGGTGATCTTCCAGGCCGGGGTCTCCGAGGAGGGCCGCGATCTCGCCGCCCGGGTCGCCGAGGGCATCTACGCGCCGGGGGGCGCGCTGGAGCAGGCACGGGCGTACTACGCCGACATCAAGCGGCGCACCGCGGCGTACGGGCGCGATCCCGACCACATCAAGATCTTCATCCACGGCGGTCCGGTCGTCGCGGGCACCGACGAGGACGCCAGGCGGCGCGAGCGGGAGATCTTCGAGGAGGACAACGACTTCGACCGCAATCTCGCACTGCTGGGCCGCGCCTTCGGGGCGTACGACTTCAGCTCGCACGATCTGGACGCGCCGTTCCCGGACGTGGCCCACCTCGCCGAGAAGGGCGGCCGTACGGGCGCCGCCAAAATCATCGAGCGGGCCCGGACCGATGACCTGACGCTGCGTCAAGTCGCCCAATCCCTGGGGGAGTTCCGCCGGTCGCCGTTCGTCGGCGCGCCCGAGACCGTCGCCGCCACCATCGAGGAGTGGTTCGACGCCGGCACCTTCGACGGCATCAACCTCGCGTTCCGCACCGACGACGACCTCAGCCTCTTCGTCGACGGTGTCGTCCCCATCCTCCAAAAGCGCGGCCTGTTCCGCACCGAGTACGCGGCCGACACCCTGCGCGGCAACCTCGGCCTGCCGGTCCCCGCCAACCGCCACACCCACGAGCCCCAGCTCGCGAACGACTGAGCCGCCACTCCCCGGTCCGGTCCGGACTCCGAAAGGCACTCACCATGACCACCGAGACACCACGCCTCAGACTCGGCTTCCTCACCCACGTCCAGGGCCGCGGCAGCGACCAGGCCCGGATCTACCGCAACGCGCAGGACCTCTTCGTCGCCGCCGACGAACTCGGCTTCGACGTCGGCTGGGTCGCCCAGCACCACGTCCCCGCCGGCGGGGGCGGACTCTCCTCACCGTGGACGTTCCTCGCCCACGCGGCGGCGAGGACCACCCGGATCCGGCTCGGCACCGCCATCACGGTCCTTCCGCTGGAGGACCCGGTGCGTCTCGCCGAGGACGTCGCCACCGTGGACACACTCAGCGGCGGGCGCGTCGAGATCGGCGTGGGCAGCGGCTACAACGCGCGGGAGTACGCCGCGTTCGGCCAGGACGTCGCCCGCAAGCGCGAGTTGACCAGTCAGAACCTCGACGTGCTGCGCCACGCCCTGGCCAATGAGGAGGTGCGTACGCCCGGCTTCCGTATCCAGCCGGCCGCCACCGGCTTCTCGGACCGGATCTGGCAGGGCGTCTTCAGCGAGGGCGGGGCCGCCTACGCCGCCGCCGGTGGCTCGAACCTGCTGCTCAACCGTGCCGCGTACGGATTCGACGCCCCGACCGACGAGGTGCAGCGCCCCTGGGCGGACGCGTACCTCGACGCCTGGGACCGGCCGCGGCGCCCCCGGATCGGGCTGTCCCGGTTCGTCTTTCCCGCGAAGGACAGACGCACGGCGCTCCGCCAGATCAGCGATGACGTCCACGGGGCGGCACTGCGTATGTCGGAGAGCGGCGCTTTCCCGAAGGGCCTGTCCGTGGACGAGGCGCTGCGCCGCTTCCACTCCTTCTACGGCGCCCCCGAGGAGATCGTCGAGGCGCTCAGGCGGGAGCGGGTCCTGCCCGTCGCGACCGACCTGATCACGCAGTTCAACCCCGCGATCCCCGACCAGGACGCGGCGCTGCGGGCCCTCGAACTCATCGCGACCGAGGTGGCGCCCGCCCTGGGCTGGCAGCCCGCGACCGTCGCGGGACCGGTCCCCGAACCCGCAGGAGTGTGAGATGACCGAGTACACCGACCACTACGGCCCCGAGGGTCTGCGCACGCGCGCCACGATCATCGTGGTGCCCGGCCGTGGAGAGACCCGCGCGACCTACGCGCGGCTCGGCAGGCGGCTCGCCGCCGACGCCTACCGCGTCCGTGTCGTCGACGCCCCGTCCGTCGACACGACGGGCCCGGACTCCGCCGACATCGACACCGGCGACCTGGCCGGCTCGCTGGACCGCTTCGGCGGACGGCTCGCGGAGGCGGTCGCGGGCACCGCCGATGACGACGACGGTGTCGTGCGGCCCGTCGTGCTGGTGGGGGCCGACACCGGAGCCGTCGCCGTCGCCGCGCTCCTCGGCAGGACGCAGACCCCGGCCGCTTTCCGGCCGGACGCCGTCGTTCTCGCGGGGCTCCCGGGCGGCGCCGCCGCCACCGCCGGGACCTGGGACGAGGAACTCGACGTACGTACCTCCTGCCCCGCCCATCGCGGCGCGCTCACCGACGACTCACAGGTGCGGCGGGGCTCGCTCGGCGACGCCGTACCGGACGTACTGCTCAGGGCGGCGTTCGACAGCGAGGCCGACGTGCCCGCGCTGCTCCTCGTCGGCGACACCGACCCGCTCGCGGACCGCGACGCGCTCGTCCGCGCGACGAAGTCACTGGCCCGTGCCCGCCTTTCGGTGGTCCGCGGTGCCCACCACGACGTCCTGAACGACGTGCAGCACCGCTCGGTGGCAGCAGAGGTCGTCACCTTCCTGGAGACGCTGCGCAACGAGCTGGTGCCGGTGGTCGCGGTGGAATCCAGCGCGTGGTGAGAACCGCGGCCCGAGAGTCACGCCGGCGGCGAGCGCCTCGCCGGCGTGACCGGACCGCCCAGTCCCCCGGCACCTCCGCACCCCCAACCCTGGAAGGGTCCTCACATGGCCGCCATCCTGTCCGTATCCGGTAGCCCCTCCGCCACCTCCCGCACCGCGGGGCTCCTGCGCCACCTGGACGACCGGCTCCGTCAGCAGGGGCACGACGTGATCTCGCTGGAGGTGCGCACCCTGCCCGCCGAGGCCCTGCTCGGCGCCGACTTCCGCCACCCGGCCATCGTCGAGGCCACGGCACTGTTCGCACGGGCGGACGGGGTGGTGATAGGCACTCCCGTCTACAAGGCGGCCTACTCGGGGCTGTTGAAGTCTCTGCTCGACCTGCTGCCGCAGTACGCGCTGACCGACAAGACGGTGCTGCCGCTGGCCACCGGCGGCACCACGGCCCATGTCCTGGCCATCGACTACGCGCTGCGCCCGGTACTGAGCTCCATGGGCGCCGGGCACATCGCCCCCGGCTGGTTCACGCTCGACAAGGAGATCACCGTCGGCGCCGACGGCACACTGACCGTCGCGCCGGCCGCCGCCGAGGCCCTCGCCCGGGTCACCGACCGGTTCTCCGCCCTGCTGGGGGGCGCGACCTCTCGCGTGGGGGCCGTCGGAGCTCAGGGACCGGCCAAGCAGGTGCGGATGCCCGCCGGCGTGGTGGGACCGTAGCCCTCGCCGCGCCAGGCCCTCGCCGACGATCAGCCGCTGACGCGGGGCGCCATCGGGTCACGCGTGAGGTGTTTCGACGGTCCGGACCGGTCCCTTCGGGGTAGGGCCTGCGCAGATCGGAGGCTCGCGCCGAGCTCGGGCGACATCGTCCCAGCGGGCCGCGCTCCCATGACTGCGGGCAGAGCACGCCGCGGTTGTGGTCGACGATGCTCTTGGTGCTCGCCGGCGGATCGGGCACCAGGACATCGTCGGCCAGGAAGGTCGACGGATTCTTGCCTCGCAGCCGGTAGTGACCGGGCAGCTTGTTCTGGATCAGCCAAGCGTGCGCGGCAGCGCTTGACTGTCAGGTAGGGGCTTATCGTTCCGCTGGCGGCGCCGGTCCCAACCGGCGATGGTCCACGAGGTGTTCACCCCGACCCCCGACGAACTGGCCCGCGCCCGCGATCCCGCGATCCCGTACACCGCTTCGAATCCGCCCTTGGCGGAGCGATGTTGGACGAGGGGGCCCCACGGTCGACGATGCGGTCGTCCGACGAGCCCGCCGCCTGCTCTCCGAGACACCGTGGCCCGTCCGGCGCTTGAGGTCGAACCGGCTCAGCGACGAGCCCGGGCCGGTCCGACAAGATCGCCCGGACGGGACCTGGGCGAGTTCACCGCCGAACCGGACACCCCCGGCGCGGCGTCGAACGCCACTGCCCGGCACCGGCCGGCTGCTGACCGGGCGCCCTGTTGTGCGCGACGGAGCCTTTCAGGTACGTGGCGTTCCTGACCAACTTTCATGGAAGCGGGCGCCGACCACCGGGCCACCTCCTCCGACTTGGTGCGTCACGTCGGCGAAGGCGAGCTGCCCGCCCGCCGCGCCGTGTCCGAAGGAGGCCGAGCCCGAGGTGCTCGCGAAGTGGATGTCATCCGAAGGTGGCGACCAACCGTCCGATGACTTCGCCGCGCTCGAGCCGGTCGATTCCGTCGGCGATATCGTCGAATCCGATCTCGGTGATGCGTGAGGACAGTTTGCCTTCGGCGACGAGGTCCAGCACCGCTGCGCAGTCCTCCTTCGACCCGGCCTGCGAGCCGACGAGTTCCACCTCGTTGAGCGTGAGTGTCTGGAGGTCGATCTCGCCGCGTGCGCGGCCGAGGCCGACCTGGACGATCCGTCCGCCACGGCGGACGGAATGGATCGCACCGTCGGTGGTCGTCCCGAACCCGGCGAAGTCGATGACCACGTCGAGGCCCTCGCCGGCGAAGTCGGTGATGTCGCTCGCGACCCTCTCGGCGCCGAGCGAGCGTGCGAAGTCGTGCACGCGCTCGTTCTTCTCGGCCACGAACACCTTCGCGCCGAGTGCGAGCGCGGTCTGCGCGCCGAGGGATCCGAGCCCGCCGAGGCCGATGATCCCGACTCGGGAGCCGGCGGAGACGTTCCCCTGCACCGAGACCGCGTGGTACGAGGTGAGACCCGCGTCGGTAGCGGCTGCCGCCTGGTCGAACGGCACCCCGTCGGGCAGTGCGACGACGAGTCGTTCAAGGACGACGACCTCGTCCGCGAACCCGCCGTTCATCGATGTTCCCGGTCCTTCGATGGCCGCGGGGATGACGACCTTCTGGCCTACGGTGAACTGGGTGACCTCGGATCCCACGGCGGAGACGGTGCCCGCTATCTCGTGGCCGAGCGTGATCGGGCGGAACGGGAGCAGCGGCGTCAGCGTCCCGTCGAGGAACCCGACGTCGCTGTGGCAGAGCCCGGCGGCGCGGACGTGCACGACGAGCTCGTCCGGGGCCGGTGCCGGAGTCGGCACCTCGCTCAGGGTGAGGGGTTTTCCGACTTCGGTGAACTGCCATGCTCGCATCGTCTGCTCCTTGAACGCTTGTCCCGGCGGGTGACCGGTGTGGTGGCCGTGGGGTTCGAGTAGCCACTCGGACCTATATTGGCACCTCGTCCCAAAAATACTTCACTAGGCTCGGACGATGACCACCTCTCGCACTCGCCGGGGGCGACCGCCGGCCTCGACCCGCGAAGCCCTCGAGGAGATCGCCTTCGAGCTGTTGCTTCGCGACGGCTACGAGGCCACGACACTCCAGGCCATCACGACCGCCGGAGGCGTCGGGCGCTCGACCCTGTTCCGCTACTTCGGCTCGAAGGCGGGAATCGTCTGGGGCGAGTTCGATCGTGCCGTCGAGCGGCTGCGCTCGGCCCTCCATGACGCCGATGACGTGCCCGTCATGGAGGCCGTACGGGCGGCGGTCGTCCGGTCCACGCACCAGTCTCAGGCGGCAGCCCCGGACTCGTGGCTCGACCGTTTCCGCGTACTCGACCGGGACGCCGCGCTCGTCGCGGAGACTGCCGCGCACTGGCGCGTATGGGCCGAGACGGTGAGCCGGTACGCGGCGGAGCGCACCGGACTCGACGCGAACGCTCCTCTCCCGGCCGCGATCGGCGGCGCCGTACAGGCGGCCTATGTCGCGGTGCTCAGGCACTGGGCCGAAGCGGACGAGGCGGTCGACATCGATGAATTGGACGACGCGCTGCGTCCCGTAACCGACGCCTTCCAGACGGTTCTCGACGGCGCGACACAGGGCTGACCGGAAACGCGCGAGCACGAGCAGCGTCGCGAGCAGGTTCGCGAGCCGGGGCATGACGAAGGCGGCCCCACGGAGCACGGGCGCGACAGCATCCGCGTGAACTCAGGGCGAGGCCGACCGGGCAAGCTGAGGACACTCTCCTCACCTGGAACCGTCAGACGGCGTCGATGTTTCCGACGAATTCGAGGACGGCCCTCGCCAGCTCATCAGGGGCCTCCATCGCGGCGTAGTGACCCACGCCGTCGAGTGACACCGAACTGACCTCGGTTGCCGCGGCCTGCGACATGGTGCCGACTGTGAAGGGGCCTCCGCCCGCGCCGACCGCGAGTACGGGCATGGTCAGGCCGTGCGTGTCGGCGAGAGCCTTGATTTCGGGGCCCTCCCGCAGCATCGACCGGTAGAGGCCGGTCGCTCCGCGCCAGCCGTCGGGGCGCGAGTAGGTGCGGACGAACTCCTCGATGTCGGCGTCGGTGATCGCTCCTGGAGTCGCGCTCATGGCCGGGAACGCGAACTGTCCCAGGAATTCGCGCTCGCGGCCGGCCAGGAGCATCTCGGGGATGCCGGGGGCGGCGAGAACCCCGATGTGCCAGGCGCCGCCGTGGGTGATGTCGGCCAGCGTTTCGAGGCCGAAGCCGGGCAGACCCATCTCGATCGCGGTGAGACTGAGGACGTTCTGCGGGTGGGTGGTCGCCAGGCGGAAGACGGTCGCCCCGCTGATGTCCTGCCCGGTGAGGTGGACCGGGCCTACGTCGAGATGTTCGATGAGGAGGCGCAGATCCTCGGCCGAGGTCGTGCTGTCGTACTCGCCCTGCCCGTTGTCGGAGTCGCCGAAGCCGCGCAGGTCGACGGCGAAGACTCGGTGGGTCTGCGCGAGGAGCGGGATGAGCTTGTGAAAAGTCCACCAGGTCTCGGGAAACCCGTGGACCAGGAGGACAGGCGATCCGCCGGTTCCCGCCGCTACGTAGTGCAACTGGGTTCCGTTGACCTCTGCGCGGTGGTGCGTGACCCCCGGAAGTGTGCGGCCGGCAGGTGTGACGTCCATTGCTCCTCCTCATTTCGACAACCTTGTTGTCCATGACGTTAGACAACAAGGTTGTCGAAGTCCAGCCGTGTGGCCGTAGTCTTCTTCCATGTCACGATCCGGCGCTGATCTCGCACTGCTCCTGCTCGGAGGCTTCCGCTCGCTGGTGGACGCCGCGACCGCCGAACTGGCCCGCCGCGGCTACGAGGACGTGCGTCCCGTCCACGACTTCGCCATGCGGGCCATCACCGCCGGCGCGGACAACGCTTCGGAACTGGGCCGGCGCCTGTCGGTCTCCAAGCAGGCAGCCGCGAAAACCATCGCGGTCCTACAGGAACGTGGATACGTGGCACGCGACACGGACCCCCTCGACGCCCGCCGCAAACGCCTTCACGTCACCGCACTCGGTTTCGAGGTGTTGCGACAAGGTGAAGCGATCTTCGACGAGTTGCGCGAACAGTGGGAGCGGCAGATCGGTTCCGCCGAACTCGCGCTCCTTGAGACGCACTTGGCGGCGCTGGTCGGCACTAGGCCCGTGCGCCTGGACGCACCGGGCTGGATCGCGCAGGACCTCGGCGACTCGGCGTAGCGCCCGTCCCGCCCAGGGTCACGCGCGCCTTCGATGTACCAGTGTCGTCGAGAGCTCCATCCGCCCGACCGGGAACCGTCGCCACTACCGCCCGCAGGCATCCGAAGTGGAGCGACTTCCCGCGTTCAGACCTTGCCCCTGAGGCCCTTGCACGGAGTCGGAACTGACCTGACACTCAGAGCCCCGGGGGCTTTCCGTAGATCCCGGTTTGGTCGTCGGTGGTGTCCGGGCTGATGGTCGAAGGGGTGCTCTCGGTGGCGGCCCAACTGGCGAGGAGCCGCAGGGTGTCGCTGTCGGCGGTGCCGGGCGCGGCTGTGTACGCGGTGAGAGTGAGACCGGGCCGGGCGGGCAGCTCCATGGCATCGAAGTCGAGGGTGATCTCGCCGACGTCCGGGTGACGGAACGACTTGCGGCCGGTGTGGTGCAGGCGCACGTTGTGCTTGGCCCAGGCGGTACGGAAGTCCTCACTGCGGGTGACGAGTTCGCCGATCAGGCCGGTCAGATCACTGTCGTGGGGGGCTCGTCCGGCTTCGGTTCGCAGCAGGGAGACGGTGGTGTTCAGGGACTCGTCCCAGTAGGGGAAGAAGTCGCGGCCCGCGGGGTGCAGGAATTGGTAGCGGGCGATGTTGACCGGCCTCGGGGCGTCGTCGGCGTACAGGGGTGAGTACAGGGCCCGGCCCAGGGGGTTGGCGGCGAGGATGTCCAAGCGGCCGTTGCGGATGAAGGCCGGCGAGTCGGCCATGGATTCCAGGATGCGCAGGACGCTGTCCGGGATCGGTCCGCGGCTGCGTTTGGTGCGGCGGGCGGGGCGTTTGGCGGCGGCGCGGGCCAGGTCGTAGAGGTGGGCGCGTTCGGCGTCGTCGAGCTGGAGGGCGTTCGCGACGGCGTCGAGGACTCCTTCCGAGGCGCCGGCGATGTGGCCGCGCTCCAGGCGGACGTAGTAGTCGATGCTGACGCCGGCGAGCAGGGCGACTTCTTCACGGCGCAGGCCCGGCACGCGGCGGTTGCCGCCATAGGCGGGCAGCCCGGCCTGCCGCGGAGTGATCTTGGCGCGGCGGGAGGCCAGGAATTCGCGGATGTCGCTCTCAGTACTCACGCATTCCAGGCTAAGACGGTCGGCGCGCTGGTGGGGGGCTCTGTCAGTACCTGGGAGGCCAGGCCCTCCCCAGCCCCTTTGATCTGCGATTTCCTCGATATCGGCAGCGATTGCGGCTCGCGGTACCGGACCGGTACGCGGCGCCGAAGCCACCCGGAAGGGCCGCCGCCACCAGAGAATGATCTGTGCAGATTCATTACGTTTTGACCTAGGAGCCATCGCATGCCGAAGCAGTCCGCACCCCAGGAACTCGCCGCCATCGCGCCGAAGCTCGTCGAGGTCACCGACGATGTCCTGTTCGCCGACGTCTGGGAGCGTCCCGGGCTGTCCCCGCGGGACCGCAGCCTGGTCACGGTGAGCGTGCTGGCCGCCCTGTACCGCTCCGAGCAGCTCGACCACCACCTGGGCGTGGCACTGAACAACGGCCTGAGCGTCGAGGAGTTGTCCGAGGCCATCACCCACCTCGCCTTCTACGCGGGCTGGCCCAACGCCATGACCGCGATCACCCGGCTCAAGAAGATCGCCGACGACCGCGACGCCGGCTGACCCCTTACCCCCTTCACCCCCTCATCACCCGAACGGAGAATCCCCTCATGGGAACGGTCTTCCTGATCACCGGCGCCGGACGCGGTCTCGGCGCGAACCTCACCCGTCAGGCACTCGCAGCGGGCCACCAAGTGGTGGCCACCGCCCGCCGCCCCGAGCATCTCCTCGAATCCTTCGGTGGCGAGCAGGACAACCTGCTGGTCACCGCCCTGGACATCACCGACCCGGCCACCGCGAAAAGTGCCGTTCAGGCCGCTGTCGACCGCTTCGGCCGCGTCGACGTCCTGGTCAACAACGCAGCCAACTTCTACGCGGGCTACTTCGAGGAGATCTCCGACGCGCAGATGCGCGCCCAGGTGGAGACGAACCTGTTCGGGCCGATGAACGTCACCCGCGCCGTGCTGCCCGTCATGCGGGCCCAGCGCGCCGGCCACATCATCACCATCTCCTCCCTGGCCGGCGCCGTCGGCCTGGAGTTCTGCGTCGCCTACGCCGCCGCGAAGTTCGGAGTCGAGGGCTTCATGGAGTCCCTGCGCCACGACGTCGAGCCGTTCGGCATCCGCACGACCATCGTCGAGCCGGGCTTCTTCCGGACCGAGCTGTTGGTCGACGCCTCCACCACGTGGGCGGAGCTGTCGATCGACGACTACGCCGAGCGCACCGCCGTCACCAAGAAGCAGTGGCAGTCCATGAACGGGCAGCAGGCCGGCGATCCCGCCAAGCTCGCGGCCGCCCTGCTGGCCCTCGCCGGTCAGCGGCAGCCACCGGCCCGCTTCGTCGCAGGTTCCGACGCCATCGACGCGGTCGCGGCCAAGGCCAGGGGACTGCTCGCACAGGCCGGTGCCTCCCGTGAGCTGGGCGCCGACCTCGCCCACGACGCTGCCTGATTACCAGGTCGTCCAGCGCCCCACTCCACATGACCAAGGAATAGAGCCATGGAACACATCACCTCCACCCCCACCATGAAGGCCCCCGCCGAGCGCTTCACCGGCGACGTCTACCTCAACATGATCGAGGCCCCCACCGAGCCCGCCCGCCTCGCGGCCGGCCTGGTGCGCTTCACCCCCGGCGCCCGCACCCACTGGCACTCCCACGCGCTCGGCCAGGTCCTCCACGTCACCGACGGCGTCGGCCTGGTCGGCACCCGCGACGGCAGTGTCGCGCGCATCAGCGCCGGCGAGACTCTCAAGTGCCCGGCCGGCGAGGAGCACTGGCACGGCGCCACCGACACCACCCTCATGGCGCACATCGCCCTCGTGGTCGGTGACGGCAAGGGCGACGGCACCACCTGGCTGGAGCCCGTCACCGACGAGCAGTAC
>NZ_JARJHW010000166.1:0-16685 GCF_040560175.1 Streptomyces panacea | reverse complement strand
CCCCGAAACCCCCCGCGATGCGCGACACTGGACGTTTGGCCGCGTGTAGTGGCCGTACGCAGGACGAAAGGGCGCAGCTGTGAATGGACCTCTCATCGTCCAGAGCGACAAAACGTTGCTGCTGGAGGTGGACCACGATCAGGCCGATGCCTGCCGTCGTGCCATCGCGCCCTTCGCCGAGCTGGAGCGCGCGCCGGAGCACATCCATACGTATCGGCTGACCCCGCTCGGGCTGTGGAACGCTCGGGCCGCCGGGCATGACGCCGAGCAGGTCATCGACGCGCTCGTGGCGTTCTCGCGCTACCCGGTGCCGCACGCGCTGCTCGTGGACGTCGCCGAGACCATGGCCAGGTACGGGCGGCTCACGCTGTCCAAGCACCCCACCCATGGGCTCGTGCTGACCTGCACCGACCGGCCGGTGCTTGAGGAGATCCTGCGGTCGAAGAAGGTGCAGCCGCTGGTCGGTACCCGGATCGACCCGGACACCGTCGCCGTGCACCCCTCCGAGCGCGGGCAGATCAAGCAGACGCTGCTGAAGCTGGGCTGGCCGGCGGAGGACCTGGCCGGGTATGTCGACGGCGAGGCGCACGCCATCGAGCTGGACGAGCGGGAGTGGTCGCTGCGCCCGTATCAGAAGCAGGCCGTCGAGGGCTTCTGGCACGGCGGGTCCGGGGTCGTGGTGCTGCCGTGCGGCGCGGGCAAGACGCTCGTCGGCGCCGGGGCGATGGCGCAGGCGAAGGCGACGACGCTGATCCTCGTCACCAACACCGTCTCCGCCCGGCAGTGGAAGCACGAGCTGATCCGGCGGACGTCGCTGACCGAGGAGGAGATCGGCGAGTACAGCGGTACGCGCAAGGAGATCCGCCCGGTCACGATCGCGACGTACCAGGTGCTCACGGTCCGCCGTAAAGGCGTCTATCCGCACCTGGAGCTGTTCGATTCGCGCGACTGGGGCCTGGTCATCTACGACGAGGTGCATCTGCTGCCCGCCCCCGTCTTCAAGTTCACCGCCGACCTCCAGGCGCGGCGCCGTCTCGGGCTGACGGCGACGCTCGTACGGGAGGACGGCCGCGAGTCGGACGTCTTCTCGCTCATCGGGCCGAAGCGCTTCGACGCGCCGTGGAAGGAGATCGAGGCGCAGGGCTACATCGCGCCCGCGGACTGTGTCGAGGTACGGGTCAATCTCACCGACAGCGAACGCCTGGCGTACGCGACGGCCGAGCAGGACGAGAAGTACCGCTTCTGCGCGACGACGGCGACGAAGCGCAAGGTGACGGAGGCGCTGGTCCGTAAGCACATGGGCGAGCAGACGCTGGTCATCGGCCAGTACATCGACCAGCTCGACGAGCTGGGAGAGCATCTGGACGCCCCGGTGATCAAGGGTGAGACGAGCAACGCGCAGCGGGAGAAGCTGTTCGAGGCGTTCCGGCAGGGCGAGATCTCGGTGCTCGTCGTGTCGAAGGTCGCGAACTTCTCGATCGATCTGCCGGAGGCGACGGTCGCGATCCAGGTGTCCGGCACGTTCGGCTCCCGCCAGGAGGAGGCGCAGCGGCTCGGCCGGGTGCTCCGCCCGAAGGCGGACGGCCACGAGGCGCGCTTCTACTCGGTGGTGGCGCGCGACACGATCGACCAGGACTTCGCGGCGCACCGCCAGCGTTTCCTCGCGGAGCAGGGGTACGCCTACCGCATCGTGGACGCCGACGAGTTGCTGGCCGGCAACTGAGCCGGGACGAACCGGGCGGGCGGGGCGGGCGCTCCAACCGCCGGGAGTGACCGGGCAGTCACGGTCGGGTACATCGGTCGGTTACGTCGGTCGATCAGGGGCTTACGGATCAGCGCATGATGCCCGCCTCCTCCTCGTACTCACCGAGGACGGCCACGCCGAACGCGGCGGCCACGAAGACCTTGACGGCGCGCAGCGCGTCGCCGACGCGGTGCGGGGCGTGCGGGCCCGAGTGAGGGGCGGAGCCGAGCGCCGTCGCCCCGCTGCGCGAGGGACCGGCGTGCACGGACGGGATGGGGGTGAAGGTCGCTGTACTCATACTTCAATGGTGCTTCTCCGGCGACCGGAACACATCGCTCTGCGGAGTGAAACGGCAAAGCCGTTCCCTACGACCCCAGAGATACGGCATCCCCTACGGGGACTACACCCCCACCCCTGACGCATACCAGGGAAAGGGAATGAGACGCGCGAGCCCGAGACGAGCCCGAGGCGGAACGAGACGAGCCCGAGTCCGACCGAGACCGGACCGCAGCGGACCGAGACCGGCGCCGGACCCGGATCAGCGGCCGGAAAAATAACCGTTCGCCCACCCGCCGCCCGCTGACTACACTCTCCCTCTTCTCCCGCCTCCCTCCGAGGAGCGCCGCCACCCGGTCGGAAACCGGGCGGCTGCCCTGACGTGATCCATCGCCGACGCCTCGCCGCCACCCCGTCACCACCGGGTCGCGGCCCGTCGGCCTGCGTACATCCGGAGGCACCACCGTGTCCGCGCACGACCCCGCAGCGACCCGTACAGCGACGAGTACCGACACCGGCACCGCCCCCGACCCCCTCCTCGCCCGCGAACGCGCCCACCTCAACGCCTCCCGCGCCGCCCTGCGCTCCATGCGCGAGGACGTCCAGGCCCTCGACATCCGCGACGTGACGGCGAACTGGGTCAACGCCGCCGTCCTCGAAGCGCAGATCGAGGACCGCATCAAGGCGCTGGCCGACCTCTCCCACACCCCGCTCTTCTTCGGCCGCCTCGACTACGAGCACGCCGTCGGCGCCGACGAGGCCGAGGGCGCCGAGGGCGAGCGCTTCTACATCGGCCGGCGGCACGTCCACGACGCCGGCGGCAACCCCATGGTGATCGACTGGCGCGCGCCCGTCTCGCAAGCCTTCTACCAGGCCTCCAAGAAGAATCCGCTGGACGTCGGCCTGCGCCGCCGCTTCGGCTACACGGCCGGCGAGCTCACCGCGTACGAGGACGAACACCTCTCCGACCCGGCGGAGGCGGCCCACTCCAGCAAGCTGCTCCAGGCCGAGATCGAGCGCCCGCGCGTCGGCCCCATGCGGGACATCGTCGCGACGATCCAGCCCGAGCAGGACGAGATCGTCCGGGCCGGGCTCGGCGGTTCCGTCTGCGTACAGGGCGGCCCCGGCACCGGAAAGACGGCGGTCGGCCTGCACCGGGTGGCGTATCTGCTGTACGCGCACCGCGACCGGCTGGCCCGTACCGGCACGCTCGTCATCGGACCGAACGCCTCCTTCCTGCACTACATCGAGCAAGTGCTGCCCGCGCTGGGCGAGTTGGAGGTCAAGCAGGCGACCGTCGACGAGCTGGTGGCGTCGGGGCCAGGCCAGGTGCGGGTGCAGGGCGTGGACAGCGCGGCGACGGCGGTGATCAAGGGCGACGCCCGTATGGCACGGGTGCTGCGCCGGGCCGTCCGCTCCCACGTCACGCTCCCGACCGAGCCGGTCATGGTGGTGCGCGGCTCCCGGCGCTGGCGGATCCCGGCGTACGAACTCGAAGAACTGGTACGGGAGTTGCTGGCCCGCGACATCCGCTACGGCGCCGCGCACGAAGCCCTGCCGCAGCGCATCGCGCACGCCGTGCTCGTACAGATGGAGAGGTCCGGCGAGGCGCCCGACGACCGCGTGCAGGACGCGGTGGCCCGTAACGCCGCGGTGAAGGCCACCGTCAAGGCGCTGTGGCCCGCCGTCGACCCGGCGAAACTGGTGCTGCGGCTGCTCTCCGACGCGGACTTCCTGGCCGAGCACGCGGAGGGGCTGCTCACGGCGGACGAGCAGGAGACGCTGCTGTGGACGAAGCCGCCGCGCAGCCTGAAGACGGCGAAGTGGTCGGCGGCGGACGCGGTGCTGATCGACGAGGCGAACGATCTGGTGTCCCGTACGCACTCGCTCGGCCACGTCGTACTGGACGAGGCGCAGGATCTGTCCCCGATGCAGTACCGGGCGGTGGGCCGGCGCTGCTCGACCGGCTCGGCGACGGTGCTCGGGGACCTCGCGCAGGGCACCACGCCCTGGGCGACGGCGAGTTGGGCGGAGGCCCTGGCGCATCTGGGCAAGCCGGACACGGTGGTCGAGGAACTGACGGCCGGTTTCCGCGTACCGCGCGAGGTGATCGCCTACGCGTCGCGTCTGCTGCCCGCGATCTCGCCGGGGCTGACGGAGGTGGCGTCGGTACGTGAGTCGCCGGGCTCGCTGGAGGTACGGGAGGTACGTCCGGTGGAAGCGGACGCGGCGGTCGTCGGCGCCTGCGTGGAGTCGCTGCGCCACGAGGGCTCGATCGGCCTGATCGCGGCGGACGCCCGTGTCCCGGCGCTGTCCGCCGCCCTGACGGCGGCGGACCTGCCGCATCTGGCCCCGGGCGAGGAGACGACGGCGATCTCCCGCCTCACCCTGGTCCCGGCGTCGCTGGCGAAGGGCCTGGAGTACGACTACGTGGTCCTGGACGAGCCCTCGGCGGTGGTGGCGGGCGAACCGGACGAGCGCACGGGCCTGCGCCGCCTGTACGTGGCACTGACCCGCGCGGTCTCGGGCCTGCTCGTGATCCACGCCTCTCCACTGCCGGACCAGCTGGACACAGCCTGGGCGGGGTCGGCCGGGTAGGCGACACTGTTCGGGTGAACTCGAACGATGATCCCGAGGCGGAGACGGTGGCTGCGGCCGATGGCGCGGCTGGAGCGGGAGGTACGGAAGGTACGGGGGGTACGGGCGCGGTGCTCGGCGCGACGGCAGTGGCCGGTGCGCGTGACGACGGCAGCGGTGGCAGCGGCGACGACGGCAGCGCCGACGGCGGCCGGAGCGACGGCAGCGAGGGCGCCGACCTGAGCGAGGCCGCGCGTACGGACGGCGCGGACCCCGGCGGCACCGCCAACAGCACCGCCCTCGCTCCCACCCGCCGACTCTTCTGGTCCGCTCTTGGCATTGCCCTCGGGCTCCTCCTCCTCGACCAGGGCACCAAGTGGTGGGCCGTCGGCGCGTTGGGGAATTCGGAGTCGATCCCCGTCATCGGCGACTTCATCCGCTTCTGGCTCGTCTACAACCCGGGCGCCGCCTTCTCCCTGGGTACCGGCGTGACCTGGATCTTCACCGTGTTCGCCGGGGTCGCCGTCGTCGCCATCGCCTGGTACGCGTGGCGCTTGCGCTCCATCCCGTGGACGTACGCGCTCGGGCTGCTCCTCGGCGGCGCCACCTCGCACTTCGGCGACCGGCTGTTCCGCGACCCCGGCTTCGGGCGCGGGCACGTGGTCGACTTCATCGACTACTCGGGGTTCTTCGTCGGAAACGTCGCCGACATCGGGATCTTCGCGGGCGCCGTGACCATCGTGGTGCTCTCGTTCAAGGGCATAGAGGCCACCCACGCCGCCCCGACCGGCGACACCACCCACATCACCGACACCACCGACACCACCCGGACTGCCGACGCGGGGAGTGACCTCTCCCGCGAATGATCGTTTCCTCTCGTGGTGGTCGGCTTCGGATGTCCGGTCGCCGGCTTCCCCACAGCTCCGCCGGAGGCCTGAGACGCGAGGCTGCCCCGTCGTACGGGGCCGGGGGTGACGACGGTGTGCGGTCTGACGGGATATACGGGTTCCACGGGTGCTCCGCCCACCGGCGCCGCCGGTTCCCCGCTCAAGGAGATGACCGAGACCCTGGCGGGCCGGCGGCAGCCCCTCGTACGGGAGCGCGGCGGACGTACCGAACTCGTGGTGGTCTTCGCCGGTGAGGTCTGCAACCACACCGAGCCGCGACGTGAACTGTCCGCCCTCGGCCGCCACTTCCGCACCCGGAGCGACAGCGAGTCCGTGCTCCACGCCGTCGCGACCTGGGGCGAAAGGGCCCTGTCCCGCCTGGAGGGCAGGTTCGCCTACGCGGCCCGGCACCCGGTCACCCGGCGCCTGACCCCCGCGCGGGACCGCCTCGGCGTCAAATCCCTGTGCTACGCCGCCACGAGGGACGACGTGGTCTTCGGTTCCGAGCCGAAAGCCGTCCTCGCGCATCCCGGCGTCGAGACCGCCGTGGATCTGGGCGGCTTCCGGGAGCCGCTGCTCCGCACCCATCCCGTGATCAAGACTCCGGGCCGCAGCCCCTTCGCCGGACTGTGCGAGGTACGGCCCGGCACCACCGTCACCTTCCCCTGGGAGCGGGCTCTGGCCCGCGCGGACCTCACCCGCCCGCTCGATCCCGCCCTGGCCGAGGACCCGGACCTGGGCCTGGACCTGGCCGAGGACCCGGACCTGGCCGCGCGCCGCCGCGAGCTGTACCGGGAGGCGTCGGCCGAAGTCGGCCGGCTGCCGGGTGCCGGGTGCCTCCGCCGCCGCCGAGGCCGCCCCGCGCCTCAACAGCCACCTCAACCTCACCCGCTTCCTGCCCTGTCCGCCGGACCGCACCGACCGGCTCAGCATGGGCATCGGCCCGGAGGTCCGGGTCCCGTGCCTGGACAGCCGGTTGGTCGAGTACGTCTTCAACGCGCCATGGCGCTCCAAGACCTTCGACGGACGCGAGAAGAGCCTGCCGCGCGCCGCCGTGGCCGATCCGCTGCCCGAACCCGAACCCGAACCCGTACCGGCGCGGCGCGGCGCAAGAGTCCGTATCCACCGGTCCGCGAGCCCGGCTACCGGGCGATCCTGACCGCCCAGGCCGGCCGAGCGCCGACGGTGGGCGGACCCGCCGTGGATCTGCTCGACCGGCGGGCGGTACGCCGCCCGCTGCTGGAGGCCGACGGCGAGGACCGGTTCCCGCGCGAGGGGCTGGAGTTCGTCCTGGACCTGGACCACTGGCCGCGCACCCACCGGCCCGCCCTGAAGCTGTAACACCCCATCCCCACACTCCCACCAGCCCCTTCGACCGACCTGGACCACCTCATGCGGCACCCCGTGATCGTCTCCGCCGTCCGTACGCCCATCGGGCGCGCCCGTACCGGCGCGCTCGCCTCCGTACGGCCCGACAACCTGCTCGCCCACACCGTCGCCGAAGCCCTGGCCCGCGTACCGGGCACGGCACCGGCGGACATCGACGACCTCGTCGTCGGCTGCGCGCTGCCCGGCGGCGAGCAGGGCTTCAACATCGCCCGGATCACCGCCGTCCTGCTCGGCTGGGACCATGTGCCCGGAGTGACGGTGAACCGCTTCTGCACGTCCTCCCTCCAGGCCATCCGCATGGCCGCGCAAGCGGTGCGGTGCGGCGACGCGGATGTCGTCGTCGCCGCGGGCGTGGAGTCGCAGTCGCGCCTCGGACTGCACGGCAGCAGCGACACCTGGCCGGACACCGAGAACCCCGCCTTCGCCGAGGCCCGCGAACGCTCCGCACGCCACGCCCTCGCCGGGACCCCGCCCACGCACTGGACCGACCCCCGCCGACAGCACCAGCTGCCCGACCCGTACATCCCCGTCGGTCTCGCCGCCGAGAACGCCGCCGACGCCTACGGAATCTCCCGCGAGTCCATGGACGTCTACGCCGCCCGCTCGCACCGCCTCACCGAACTCGCCGTCGCCGAGAGCTTCCACTTCGGCGACATCACGCCGGTCAAAACCCCTCACGGCGCGACGGCCGGCACCGACGACTGCCCCCGCACCGGGGTGACCCCGCAGACCTTGGCCGCGCTGCCGCCCCGCTTCCGACCGGGCGGCAGGGTCACCGCGGGCAACAGTTCCCCGCTGTCCGACGGCGCGGCGGCCGTCGTCGTCATGTCGGAGTCGTACGCGCGCGAGCACAGCCACACCCCGCTCGCCCGCGTTCTCGCCACCGCGCTGTCCGCCTCCAGCCCGGAGACGGAGGGCACCGCGCCCGTCACCGCGACGCACACCGTGCTCGACCGGGCGGGGATGTCACTGTCCGACGTGGGCACCGTCGCCGCCAACGAGCCCTTCGCCGCCCAAGTACTCGCCTACTGCGCCGCGCTCGGCCTCGACCCCGAGCGCGTGAACACGCACGGGGGTTCCATCGCCCTGGGTGAGCCCTTCGGCTCCGCGGGCGCGCGCCTCACCACCACGGCCCTCACCACGCTGCGGCACGACGACCTGTCCACGGCCCTGGTGTCCGTCGTCGCGGCCGGCGGTCAGGGCATGGCAATGCTGCTGGAACGCGTGTAGCCGACCAGCGGCCGGCCCACAGGGGATCCACCCGACGGGCTCAGGTCCCCCTGGGCCGTGTCTTCAAAGTCCCGCCTGGCCCGCGACGCCTGGCACGGCACCTCGCCGCGTTGTCGGAGCCGGAGCCGGAGCCGGAGTCGGCCAAGTACGCCCAGTACGCCCAGTACGAGACCGATCCTCCGCCTTGCGATGCACCGCACCAGACGCCGCGGGCCCCGCCCTGCGGGCGGACGGCGCTACTTTGAAGACACGACCTAGGCGTCGATCGCCTCGCGCCACTCCCGTACCGTCGCCTCGTCCACCGGCGCGGCCCAGCCGTTCGGCCGGGCCGCGCCGCCGATGTGGAACGCGTTCAGGCCGCCCGCGCGGAGCTGCGGCAGGTGGTCGAGCCGCAGGCCACCGCCGACGAGGAGTTCGGGACCGTAGCCCGGTTCGTCACGGGCCCCCGACGCCGCCTCCGCCAGCAGGGCCGGGATGCCGTCGTCGACCCCGCTCGCCGAACCCGCCGTGAGATACGTGTCCAGACCGGGCAGCTCCGCGAGTTGCTTGCGCAGCGCGTCGCGGTTCGCCGCGCGGTCGATCGCCCGGTGGAAGGTCCAGCGGCAGGGGTCCAGCTCCGCGACGAGCCGTTCGACCGTGACGAGATCCGGGTTGCCCGCGATGTCGAGGAAGCCGAGTACGAACTCGTCGGCGCCCTCGATCCGCATCGCGCCCACGGCTTCCACCAGCGCGTCCACGTCTTCCGGCGAGCCCGCCGAGAACCCGTCCTGGAGCCTCAGCATCACGCGCAGCGAGATGTCGACGGAGGCACGGATCTTGGCGAAGGTCTCGACCGCCGGGGTGAGGCCGTCGGCCGCCATGTCGGTGACCAGCTCAAGCCGGTCCGCCCCGCCGGCCTGGGCCGCGACAGCGTCCTCGGCGTCGAGGGCGATCACCTCCAGGACTGCACGCTTGCTCATGGGAACCCATTCCGTTCGGGAGGCTGGTCGGGAGGCTGGGAAGCCGGGCGTACTCGGGACGAACGGGACGATCGGTCGCCGGTCGACCCGCTATAGGTCTAGTCCAATAGCCAGCCTACGACGCCGCACGGCGCGTTCGCATCACCAAACCTCCACCACACCACATCAGTGGCCGCCGGCTCGCACGGTGAAGGCCGCGGTCCGGACCTTCCCCTCGTGCCGGAAGTCGAAGAACAGCCGGTATGCCCCGTCGCTGGGCGCCGTCGCCCCGAAGGACACCTTCGCGCCCGACCGGCCGTCCGGGTGGACGTGCAGATAGGCGAGGTCACCGGCGCGGAGGGCGACGAGGTGACCGTAAGCCCCCAGGTAGGGCTGGAGGTTGGTGACGGGCGCGCCGTCCTTGCTGACCGTCAGTTTCACGTCGCTCGCCTTGCCGGGGGTCAGTGCGCCGTCGAGTGCGACCTGGTAGCCGTCGACCTCGGCGGTGGCACGGACGGGCGGGAGGGCGGCGGGCTCGTACGGTCCCGATACGGCGAGGTCCGCGCCGAGTGTGAGGTTCGTCGCGGCAGCGGCGTGGGCGCTCTCCTCGCGGGCCCCGCCTTCCGCGTGAGCCCCGCCTTCCGCGCCGCTTTCCGTGTGCGCCCCCTCTGCCGCGCCGCCTTCCGTGCCGTCTTCCGTGTGAGCCCCGCCCTTCTCGTCGGCCGCCGCCCTCCCGCCCGGCGTGAAGTCGGCGAAGACCCGGTAGTCGCCCGCCTTGGGCAGCTCGACGGGGATGGACCACACACCGTCGGCCGCGCGCTGCGGGTGCAGATGCCGGAAGACGGTCAGATCACGCGAGGCGACGATGAAGTGCAGCTCCTTCTCGTGCTCGCGCTCGTACGAGGTGAGGTTGCGGTCGTGCCCGTCCTTGATCGAGAACTTCAGTTCGGTACGGGCCCCGGCCTCGATCGCGGTCTTTTCGAGGGCGAGGCTGTAGCCGCCGTCGGAGATCTGGAGCCCGCCGGCGGGCAGCTTCTCCGTCCCCGCCTCCGTTCCCGCACCCGCCTCCTCGCCCTCGCCGGCACTCTCCCGCGCGCCCGCCCCGTGCCCCTTCTCGTGCCGCGCGGGCGGTGGCTTCTCGGCGACCACCGGATCCGTAACCGCCCCGACGCCGTACGCGACCCCGAACGTCGCGGCGAGCGCGGCGGCGTACGCGGCGATCCTGACCCCGGTGTTCATGGTGATGTTCATGAGTCGAATATACCCCTGGGGGGTATAAAGTCAAGCGAGGAACTACCCTTGTCCGAGATAGGGGCGAGGGGTATACATGAATCAGGAGCGAGATACCCCCTAGGGGTATTTGAACCCTGGACCGCGACAGAGGACACAGAGGAGAAGGCCAGCCATGAGCACCACACCGGCAACCGACACATCCGCCGTCGCCCCCGCCGGCCCGGCCGCCGTCCCGACCAAGGCCACCGCCACCGCCACCGCCACCGCCACTGTCGACGTCGAGCTCGCCATCGGTGGCATGACCTGCGCCTCGTGCGCGGCTCGTATCGAGAAGAAGCTGAACCGGATGGACGGCGTCGAGGCGACCGTCAACTACGCCACGGAGAAGGCCAAGGTCAGCTTCGCGCGGGGCGATCTCTCCGTACGCGACCTGATCGCCACCGTCGAGGCGACCGGCTACACCGCCGCCGAGCCACCCCCGCCCCGACCGGCGGGCGGCGGTCCCGGCACGGACCGCGACGTCGGCGACGTAAGCGACCGCGAGGACGACGAACTGCGGCCCCTGCGCGAGCGGTTGATCACCGCCGTGGTCCTCTCCGTACCCGTCATCGCGATGGCGATGATCCCGGCGCTTCAGATCGAGTACTGGCAGTGGCTGTCGCTGACCCTCGCCGCTCCGGTCGTCACCTATGCCGCGTGGCCGTTCCACCGCGCCGCGTGGACGAACGCCAAGCACGGCGCGGCGACGATGGACACGCTGATCTCGGTCGGGACGTCGGCCGCGTTCCTGTGGTCGTTGTGGGCGCTGTTCTTCGGTACGGCGGGCACGCCGGGCATGACGCATCCCTTCGAGCTGACGATCGCGCGGAGCGACGGCGCCGGGAACATCTATCTGGAGGCGGCGGCGGGTGTCACCGCGTTCATCCTGGCGGGCCGGTACTTCGAGGCCCGTTCCAAGCGCAAGGCCGGGGCCGCGCTGAAGGCGCTGATGGAGCTGGGCGCGAAGGAGGTCACCGTCCTGCGCGGCGGCACGGAAGTGACCGTGCCGACAGGGGAGTTGGCGGTCGGGGACCGGTTCGTCGTACGCCCGGGGGAGAAGATCGCCACCGACGGCACGGTGGCGGAGGGCACTTCCGCCGTCGACGCGTCCATGCTGACCGGTGAATCGGTGCCGGTGGAGGTCGGGCCGGGCGACACCGTGACCGGGGCGACCCTCAACGCGGGGGGCCGGCTGGTCGTGGCGGCCACCCGTATCGGCTCCGACACCCAGCTCGCCCGCATGGCCCGCATGGTCGAGGACGCGCAGAACGGCAAAGCCGCCGCCCAGCGCCTCGCCGACAAGATCTCCGCCGTCTTCGTCCCCGTCGTCATCGCCCTCGCGCTCGGCACACTCGGCTTCTGGCTGGGCAACGGATCGGGTCTGACGGCCGCGTTCACAGCCGCCGTCGCCGTACTGATCATCGCCTGCCCCTGCGCTCTGGGCCTGGCCACGCCCACCGCTCTGATGGTCGGCACGGGGCGGGGCGCGCAGCTCGGCATCCTCATCAAGGGCCCTGAAGTACTGGAATCGACCCGCAAGGTCGACACGATCGTCCTCGACAAGACCGGCACCGTCACCACCGGCAGGATGACCCTCCTCGGCGTCCACACCGCCGACAACACGGACAAGACCGAACTGCTCCGGCTGGCGGGCGCGTTGGAGCACGCCTCCGAGCACCCCATCGCCCGCGCGGTCGCCGCCGGAGCCACCGACCAGGTCGGCGCGCTCCCCACCCCCGAGGACTTCGCGAACATCGCCGGCCTCGGAGTCCAGGGAATCGTCGAGGGCCACGCCGTCCTCGTCGGCCGCGAGCGGCTTCTGGCGGAGTGGGAGATCCGGCTCCCGGAGGAGCTGGAGCGCGCGAAGTCGCAGGCGGAGGCCGCAGGGCGTACGGCCATCGCGGTCGCCTGGGACGGTGAGGCGCGCGGCATCCTGGAAGTGGCCGACGCGGTCAAGGACACCAGCGCCGAGGCGATCCGCCGCCTGCGCGGCCTCGGACTCACCCCCGTCCTGCTCACCGGCGACAACAAGACCGTCGCCGAGGCGGTCGCCAGGGAAGTCGGCATCACCGACGTCATCGCGGAAGTCATGCCCGAGGACAAGGTCGATGTCGTCAAACGCCTCCAGGCACAGGGCAAGTCCGTCGCGATGGTCGGCGACGGCGTCAACGACGCCGCCGCGCTCGCCCAGGCCGACCTCGGCCTGGCCATGGGCACCGGCACCGACGCCGCGATCGAAGCCGGCGACCTCACCCTCGTCACCGGCGACCTCCGCGCCGCGGCCGACGCCATCCGGCTCTCCCGCCGCACCCTCGGCACCATCAAGGGCAATCTCTTCTGGGCCTTCGGCTACAACGTCGCGGCGCTCCCCCTCGCCGCGGCCGGACTCCTCAATCCCATGATCGCGGGGGCGGCCATGGCCTTCTCGTCCGTCTTCGTCGTCGGCAACTCCCTTCGGCTCCGGGGCTTCAAGGCATCCGGCTGAGCGGTCCGGAGCGGCTCGGAGCTGTTCGAGCGGCTCAAGTGGCTCAAGCCGTTCGAGCGTTCGGAGCCGTTCGAACGTTCGGAGCCGCTCGAGCGGTTCGAGCGGCCGAATGCTGGTCCAGACCAAAGCCTTGACAGGGTGGCGCTTCACTTCTTAGATCGAAGAGGTGAAGCGCTTTCTGTCGTTTCCCGACCGCCCCGCTTCCCGATCCACCTGCTTGTCATATGCATGACAGCCCCCACTCAGGAAGGGATCGTCACGTGCTCACCAGGACACGTTTCACACAACGCCCGCTCCGTCTGCTCCTGCTGTTCGCCGTCCTCCTCGGTCTGGCCGCCATACCCACCACCGGCCGCACGGCGTCGGCGGCGCCGGCCGAGCAGAAGGCCGGCCAGCAGGCGGCGGACTTCAAGGTCCTCGGCTTCTACAGCGGCACCTGGGACGCCGCGCACATCAACTTCGTGGCGGAGGCGAGGAAGTGGTTCCCGCAGACCGCCGCGGCGAACAACTTCACGTTCGAGTCGACCAACAACTGGAACCGGCTGACCGGCACCGGCCTCCAGGGCGTGGACGTGGTCCTGTTCCTCGACGACCTGCCGCAGAGCGCGGCCCAGCGGTCGGGCTTCGAGCAGTACATGCGCAACGGCGGCGGCTGGATGGGCTTCCATGTCGCGGCCTTCACCACGGGTGCCCAGCAGTGGCCCTGGTACCACAACGAGTTCCTGGGCAGCGGCAACTTCAAGTCCAACACCTGGGGCCCGACCACCGCCAAGCTGAAGACCGAGAACACCTCGCACCCGACGCTCGCGGGCATTCCGGCGACCTTCACCTCGTCGGTCAGCGAGTGGTACAGCTGGTCGAACAATCTCCGGTCGAATCCCAACATCAAGGTCCTGGCCTCGGTCGACAAGTCGAGCTTCCCGCTCGGTACGGACCCCAACCAGTCCTGGTACAGCGGGGACTACCCGATCCTCTGGACCAACAGCAACTACAAGATGCTGTACGCGAACTTCGGCCACAACGCCATGGACTACAACACCAACACGGGCCTGTCGTCCACGTTCGACAGCGCGACGCAGAACCGCTTCGTGATCAACGGGCTGAAGTGGCTGGCGCAGTGATCCGCTGAATCAGCTCGGTTCAACCAGCTCGGTTGAATCAGTCCGGCCGAATCAGTCCGGCCGAATCGGACCGGTGTAATCAGCCAGGTCGGACGTGGCCGGTCGGACCACGCCGGTTGGACGAGGCCGGTTGGACGAGGCCGGTCAGACCAGGCCGGTCAGATGAGGCCGGTGACTGTCACCGTCACCGTGATACGTCCGCCGTCACCGGCCTCCGCCACTCCCAGCACCGCGTCCCGCACCGCACGCGTCACATCCAGCGTGCGGTGCGTCCGCCGCGCGACGACCTGGACCTCGATCTGCCAGGCGCCGGGAACCTTGCCCGGCCGCACCCGTACACCCGACTTCCGCCGGTCGCGCGACGCGTACGAGGCCAGGACCAGGTCGGCGAGTCCGGGCCGCAGGAAGGCGACACCGGGCACCCGCTCCACGGCGTCGACGGCGGCCTGCGCCAGCACGTCCTTCATCGCGCCGGTCGTGCCGACGGTCTCGTCGGGTGTCATCGGCCGTCTCCTTCCTCTTCGTCGAAGAGGTCGATCACCAGCACATCGATGCTCTCCACCTCGATACCGATGGCGTCCCGCGCCGAGTCCGCGACCCGCGCCCGGATCTCGTCGGCCAAGTCCGGCAGGTTGAGATGGACTCCGGCCGCCACTTCGAGCCGTACGTTCACCGGTCCGCGCTCGCGCGGGCTGATGCGGCAGCTCCCCGCCCGCACCCCCGGCAGGGACTCGGCGGCGGCCCGGAAGGCCCGCGCCGCCGCCGCTTCCACGATCCACAGATCCTCGTCGGGCTCGCCGAGCGGCAGCGGGCGGCCGGGGCGCAGCTCCAGCCGCACGATGTCCATGACGCGGGTCGTCAGGTCGGAGACCTCGGCCGGGCCGGGCAGCCCGGCTTCCCGCGTCCGGTCCACGGCCTCGCCGAGGGCGGCGAGGTCGGCCAGCGCGGCGGAGCAGTACGGGCACTCCAGCAGATGCGGGTCACTGACATGCCAGCCGGCCACATCCGGGGCGGTGACCCGCGGGCCGACGGCGCCGGGCGAGCCGTCGACCGCGTCCCAGGCCTCCCAGACCACGCTCAACTCCCGTCCGCACGGCAGGCGTTCGGTCTCGGTGCCGGTATCGGTGCCGGTATCGGTCTCGGTCTCCGTGCCGGTCTCGTCGGATTCCCCTTCGGCGCCCACGCCGTTTCCGGGGCCGGAGCGGTCGGGACGCGCGTTCAACGCCATGCGCTCATCGCCTCCGTCAGATAGCGGCGTGCGCGGAAGACCCGGCCCCGGACCGCCACCAGGCTGATCCCGACCGTCTCCGCGATGTTCTCGTAACTCATCCCGTGCAACTCCCGCAGCACCCAGCAGGCGCGCTGCTCGGGCGAGAGCCCGGCCATGGCCACCGCCAGCGCGCGCACGGCGGCGTGCGACTCGGCGGCGCGCGCCGGTGAGGACTCGTGCTCGGGCGCGGCCGGTTCCGGTACGGAGTCGAGGTCCGTCGCCGGGCGCCGGGCGCGCAGTTGGTTGAGGCACCGGTTGGTGACGATCCGGTATATCCAGGTCTTGAACTCCGCGTCACCCCGGAATTCCGGCAGCTTCCGCCAGGCGCTCACGAACGCGTCCTGCACGGCGTCCTCGGCCTCGGTCCGGCTGCCGAGGAGCCGGGTGGCCAGTTGGAGCATGACCGGCCCGTGGGTGCGTACGAGCAGCTCGAACGCCTCCTCGTCACCTTCGCCCGCGCGTACCGCCAGCAGATTCTCGCCGGGCACTCACCGACTCCTCTCGCCGCTCGTCGTATCCATTCCATGTATCTCGTGCGGACACATTGCTTGGACACGGGCCACCGCAGAACATCACGCGAGAATTCATGGAAATTTCCGCGTGACGAATGCCGGGCACCCGTGTCCAACGAGTTGAGAGTCCGGGAGATCCGGCGAACTCCCGTGACGACAAAAGAAATTCGACCCACGGCAATCGGCAATCGACATACGAGGAGGCTGTCCCATGGCAGCGACCCAGACCCAGGAAGTGTCCCCCGTCTCGGCCAAGGCGACGAGCGGCCAGGGCATCGGCACGACCAGCCCCGGCGCGAGTGGCTCCACCACCCTCGGCAGCGGCGCCACCGGAGCCTCCGAGCCCGCCGCCACCCGGGGCCGGACCTCCATCGCGGACGTCGTCGTCGTGAAGATCGCCGGAATGGCGGCGCGCGAGATCCCCGGGGTGTACGACATGGGCGGCGGCCTGTCCCGGACGCTCGGCGCCGTGCGCGACCGCGTCCCGGGCGGCCGTCCCAATGTGGGCCGGGGAGTGAAGGTCGAAGTCGGTGAGCGCCAGACCGCGATCGATCTGGACCTGGTGGTGGAGTACGGCGTACCGATCACCGATGTCGCCCGCGACGTCCGGGAGAACGTCATCGCGGCCGTCGAGCGGATCACCGGCCTTGAGGTCGTCGAGGTGAACGTCACGGTCAACGACGTGCATCTGCCCGACGACGAGGACGAGTCGAACAGCGTCACAGACACCCGCGTCGAGTGAACGGCCCGATGAAACCGGAGAATCCGATGAACGCGTCTGTCGTGGGGCTGATCGTCGGCATGGCCCTGGGCTTCGCGGGCTGGTTCGGCGGATTCGGGGCGTTCCTGCTGGTGGCCGCGTTGGGAGCGGTGGGCTTCGTGGCGGGGCGCCTGGCCGACCAGGGCATAAGCCTGCGCGAGTTCCTGGACCCGGACGAACGGAAGCGGCGGTGAGCGCGGGCGCCGGGAATCGTCTGGCCGCCG
>NZ_JARJHW010000165.1:0-16784 GCF_040560175.1 Streptomyces panacea | reverse complement strand
GAGACAGCTACCGAAGCCGACGCGTGCGATGATGTGCCCGCCAACTCCATACCGGCCGTTCGAATCCGCGCGGGAGAGTCCCGGCCACCCTTGGTGGCGGGCGCCGAAGGAGCAAGTTCCTCCCTTGAATCTCTCAGGCCCAGTACCGCGCGGACGAGGCAGATCTGAAAAGCGAATCGCCGCCAGGCGGCTCCACCCAAGGTGCAAGTCACGACCTCCGTGCGCGTGTGTGTACGTAGGGTCGTGATGAACCTCTCAGGTTCCGATGACAGATGGGGAGGATTGTCCTCTCTGTCATGCCCTGGGAGCCACACCTATGAGCAATACGTCTGACACCCCCGTCCCCGAAGCGGCCGGTCCCGACGCGCCGCGTCTCACCGCGCTCGACGCCGTGCACCGCTCACTGGGCGCGACGATGACCGACTTCGCCGGCTGGGACATGCCGCTGCGCTACGCCAGCGAGCGTGAGGAGCACCTCGCCGTCCGTACGGAGGCTGGCCTCTTCGACCTCTCCCACATGGGTGAGATCACCGTCACCGGCACACAGGCGGCCGAGGCGCTGGACTACGCGCTGGTCGGCAACATCGGCACGCTCGCCGTGGGCCGCGCCCGCTACACCATGATCTGCCAGGAGGACGGCGGAATCCTGGACGACCTGATCGTGTACCGCCTCGACACCCACGGCGCCCCCGAGTTCATGATCGTCGCGAACGCCTCCAACGCGCAGGTGGTCCTCGACGAGCTGACCGGCCGCGCCGCGGACTTCGACGTCGAGGTGCGGGACGACCGCGACGCGTACGCGCTGCTCGCCGTCCAGGGCCCCCGGTCGCCCGGCATCCTCGCCCAGCTCACCGACGCCGATCTGGCCGGGCTCAAGTACTACGCCGGGCTGCCCGGCACCGTCGCCGGTGTGCCCGCGCTGATCGCCCGTACCGGCTACACGGGTGAGGACGGCTTCGAGCTGTTCGTGGAGCCCCGGCACGCGGAAGGGCTGTGGCAGGCACTGATGGCCGCGGGCGCGTCCGCCGGACTCGTACCGGCCGGGCTCTCGTGCCGCGACACCCTGCGGATGGAGGCCGGGATGCCGCTGTACGGGCAGGAGCTGACGACCGGCCTCACGCCCTTCGACGCGGGCCTGGGCCGGGTCGTCAAGTTCGAGAAGGAGGGCTACTTCGTGGGCCGTACGGCGCTGGAGGCCGCCGCCGAGCGCGCCGAGAGCGCGCCGCCGCGCAAGCTCACCGGGCTCGTCGCCGAGGGCCGCCGGGTGCCGCGCGCCGGATACCCGGTGGTGGCGGACGGCGCGGTGGTGGGCCATGTCACCTCGGGCGCGCCGTCGCCGACGCTGGGCCGGCCGATCGCGATGGCCTACGTGGACGCGTCGCACGCCGCGGCGGGCACGGCGGGTGTCGGGGTCGACATCCGGGGCTCGATCGAGCCGTACGAGGTCGTCGCGCTGCCGTTCTACAAGCGTCAGAAGTAGCGCCTGCCGGAGCGGGTGTCATCTCACTCCGCAAGACACATGTTCACCACCACTCCCCCGCGTACAGGAGAATTCACGACATGAGCAACCCCCAGCAGCTGCGCTACAGCAAGGAGCACGAGTGGCTGTCGACCGCCGATGACGGCGTGTCGACGGTCGGCATCACGGAGTTCGCGGCGAACGCCCTCGGCGACGTCGTGTACGCCCAGCTCCCCGAGGTCGGTTCCACGGTGACCGCGGGCGACACCTGCGGCGAGCTGGAGTCGACGAAGTCGGTCAGCGACCTGTACTCCCCCGTCACGGGTGAGATCACCGAGGCGAACCAGGACGTCGTGGACGACCCCTCGCTGGTGAACTCCGCACCCTTCGAGGGCGGCTGGCTGTTCAAGGTGCGCGTCGCGGACGAGCCGAAGGACCTGCTCTCCGCCGACGAGTACACCGAATTCTCCGGCAACTGAGACCCCCAGGGACTGTGATGTCTTCGAAGTCGCTCCTCAACTCCTCTCTCCACGAGCTCGACCCCGACGTCGCCGCCGCCGTCGACGCCGAACTCCACCGCCAGCAGTCGACGCTCGAAATGATCGCGTCGGAGAACTTCGCTCCGGTCGCCGTCATGGAGGCGCAGGGCTCCGTCCTGACCAACAAGTACGCCGAGGGCTACCCGGGCCGCCGCTACTACGGCGGCTGTGAGCACGTCGACGTCATCGAGACCATCGCGATCGACCGGGTGAAGGCGCTGTTCGGCGCCGAGCACGCCAACGTGCAGCCCCACTCCGGCGCGCAGGCCAACGCCGCGGCGATGTTCGCGCTGCTGAAGCCGGGCGACACGATCATGGGCCTGAACCTGGCCCACGGCGGTCATCTGACGCACGGCATGAAGATCAACTTCTCCGGCAAGCTCTACAACGTGGTCGCCTACCACGTCGACGAGGAGACCGGTCAGGTCGACATGGCCGAGGTCGAGCGCCTGGCCAAGGAGTCGCGCCCGAAGCTCATCGTGGCCGGCTGGTCCGCGTACCCGCGTCAGCTCGACTTCGCCGCGTTCCGGCGGATCGCGGACGAGGTCGACGCGTACCTGATGGTCGACATGGCGCACTTCGCCGGTCTGGTCGCCGCGGGTCTGCACCCCAACCCGGTGCCGCACGCGCACGTCGTCACCACGACCACGCACAAGACCCTGGGCGGCCCGCGCGGCGGCGTGATCCTCTCCACCCAGGAGCTGGCCAAGAAGATCAACTCCGCGGTCTTCCCCGGGCAGCAGGGCGGTCCGCTGGAGCACGTCATCGCGGCGAAGGCGGTGTCCTTCAAGGTCGCGGCGACCGAGGAGTTCAAGGAGCGCCAGCAGCTCACACTGGACGGCGCGCGCATCCTCGCCGAGCGTCTGGTGCAGGGCGACGTCACCGAGGTCGGCGTCTCGGTCCTCTCCGGCGGTACGGACGTGCACCTCGTCCTGGTCGACCTGCGGAACTCGGAGCTGGACGGCCGGCAGGCCGAGGACCGGCTGCACGAGATCGGCATCACGGTCAACCGCAACGCCGTCCCGAACGACCCGCGCCCGCCGATGGTCACCTCCGGCCTGCGGATCGGCACCCCGGCGCTCGCCACCCGCGGCTTCACGACCGAGGACTTCACCGAGGTCGCCGATGTCATCGCGGCGGCGCTGAAGCCCGAGTTCGACCGTGACGCCCTGGCGGCGCGCGTGACCGCTCTGGCGGCGAAGCACCCGCTGTACCCCGGCCTGTAGTCGCACCCGCGACCGCGGCCCCGGGGCACCGCGCGCACCTGATCGGCGCGCGCGGTGCCCCGTACTGTTGGACCCATATGCGGTTTCTGCACCACCCCGGCAGACAACGGCGTCTACCACCAGCTAGGAGTCCCCCCGTGGCCATCTCGGTCTTCGACCTGTTCTCGATCGGCATCGGCCCGTCCAGCTCCCATACGGTCGGCCCCATGCGCGCGGCGGGCCTCTTCGCCCGGCGCCTGAAGAACGAGGGCCTGATGGCCCACACCGCCTCCGTACGGGCGGAACTCTTCGGCTCGCTCGGCGCCACCGGCCACGGCCACGGGACCCCCAAGGCGGTGCTGCTGGGTCTGGCGGGCGAGTCCCCCCGTACCGTCGACATCGAGTCCGCCGACGCGCGGGTGGAGACCATCCGCACCGGCGGCCGGATCAGTCTGCTCGGGATGCACGAGATCCCCTTCGACTTCGACGCGGACCTGATCCTGCACCGGCGCAAGGCGCTGCCGTACCACGCGAACGGCATGACGCTCTTCGCGTACGACTCCGACGGCGGCACCCTCCTGGAGAAGACGTACTACTCGGTCGGCGGCGGCTTCGTCGTGGACGAGGACGCCGTGGGCGAGGACCGCATCAAGCTGGACGACACGGTGCTGACGTACCGTTTCCGCAGCGGTGACGAACTCCTGCGGCTGGCCCGCGAGACCGGGCTCTCGATCTCCGCGCTGATGATGGAGAACGAGAAGGCGTGGCGCACGGAGGCCGAGATCCGTGAGGGCCTGCTGGAGATCTGGACGGCCATGCGGGCGTGCGTGGCCCGCGGCATGGCACGCGAGGGCATCCTGCCCGGCGGCCTCAAGGTCCGCCGCCGCGCGGCGAATTCGGCGCGGCAACTGCGCGCCGAGGGTGACCCGGCGGCCCACGCGATGGAGTGGATCACCCTCTACGCGATGGCGGTCAACGAGGAGAACGCGGCCGGCGGTCGCGTCGTGACCGCCCCCACCAACGGCGCGGCGGGCATCATCCCCGCTGTCCTGCACTACTACCTGAACTTCGCCGCGGCCGGCCACACGGACGCCGAGAAGGACGACGACATCGTCCGCTTCCTGCTCGCCGCCGGCGCGATCGGCATGCTCTTCAAGGAGAACGCGTCCATCTCGGGCGCCGAGGTCGGCTGCCAGGGCGAGGTCGGCTCGGCCTGCTCGATGGCGGCGGGCGCTCTCGCGGAGGTTCTGGGCGGCAGCCCCGAACAGGTCGAGAACGCCGCCGAGATCGGTATGGAACACAACCTCGGCCTGACCTGCGACCCGGTCGGCGGCCTCGTACAGATCCCGTGCATCGAGCGCAACGGCATGGCGGCGGTCAAGGCGGTCACGGCGGCGAAGATGGCGCTGCGCGGCGACGGCAGCCACAAGGTGTCCCTGGACAAGGTCATCAAGACGATGAAGGAGACCGGCGCCGACATGTCGGTCAAGTACAAGGAGACGGCGCGGGGCGGCCTCGCGGTGAACATCATCGAGTGCTGAGCGGGCAGCCGCGCCCCGCCAGGCCCTGCCCGGCGGACCGAGCCTAGGTCGTGTCGCTCCCGCTGGTGCGGTTTCCGCTCTTGCCGGAGCGCTTGACCAGTTCGCCCGCCGCGAGGGTGGCGGTCGCCACGCCGCGTACCCACCGAGGTCCCCCGCGCGACGCCCACACCACGGCGCCGCACCCGGCCACGGTGAGGGCCAGGACCACACCGAGCAGTACCACCATCAGCCTCTCCCTTTTTCCGGTCGCGTCAGGATACGGGGACGGGCGTGGCCAGTTGTCGGCTGTCGGCGGCGTCGGCGGCCGGTCAGGCCCCCGGGCCGCAGGCGATCAGCAGGGGCAGCAGAGGTGCGGCGGCGGAGGCCAGGACGATGCCGAGCCCCGTCGCGCGGCCGGGCTTCGGGTACGGGTCGAGGACACGGCGCATCCGGATGAGCGAACCGGAGCCGCCCGCTCCCAGCGCGACGCGGGGTGTCTGGCCGGCCGCGACCTCGTACATCGCGGCGGCGAGCACCTCGCGTGGATGGCCGCGCAGCGCCCGGTCGTCCGCCACCATCTCCAGCAGCAGCGCCGTCTGTTCCCTGGCCAGCCGGGCGAGCGGAAGCCCCGGGAAAGCATGCGCGAAAGCCTCCATGGCGGCGCGCACCAGGTGGTGGCGCCCGGCGATATGGGCCTGCTCGTGGGCCAGTACGGCGCGCAGCTGCTCCTCGGAGAGGACCCGCAGCGCGGCGCTGGTGACGACGACGCGCGGGGCGCGGCCCGGCAGGCAGTAGACGGCGGCCACCGCGTGCTCCACGACCGTGGCGCCGTACCGGGGCGCGGGGCTGCCGACCAGGGCGAGCAGGTCGCGTTGGCGCCGCCGGGCCCGGTGCGCGCGCCACGAGATCCGGACCAGGGCAACGGCCGGGAGCAGCACGAGAGTTGCCGGGAGCAGGACGGCCGCGAGGTCGGTCGGTGTCGGCGGTGTGTCCCGCGCCGGGCCGCCGGTCATCAGGCCGCACGCGGTGAGCAGTCCGACGAGACCGTCGTGCACATGCGGTTCGGACAGGAGCAGGTGGTAGAAGGCGAGCGCGCCGGAGACGACGAACGTCGCGGCCAGCCCGAGCCAGGCGGTGATCGCGGCCGCCGGGGCGCGGTGGAGCCAGCTCGCCCGCGCCAGGAGGTACGGGGCGGCGCTACCCATCAGCAGGGCGTAGCCGGCCAGCACGGCGGCCGTGGTCACGGGGCGCCTTCGCGCCGCTTCGCCAGCCGCAGGGCTTCGCGCAGCGCGTCGGCCTCGCCGGGTGAGATCCGCTCCACGAAGCTGAGGAGGGCGCCCGCCGGATCCGGGTTTCCGCCGAGCGCTTCCTGCATGAGAGCGGCCGTGTACTGCTGCCGCGTACAGGTGGGCTCGTACAGCCAGGCCCGCCCCTCCTTCTCGCGTCGGAGCATGCCCTTGCGGTACAGGATGTCGGCCACGGTCTTGACGGTGCTGTAGGCGATGGGCCGCTGTGTGTTGATGTCGGTGAGCACGTCGCGCGCGGTCGCGGGCCGTCCCCAGGACCACAGGCGGTGCATGATCTCCGCCTCCAGCTCGCCCAGCTGACGCACGCCCGCTCCCTCCGTCGTCGGTGACCGCTCATCCTAAGGCTCCACCCCTCCACATTGCCACTAAACTGCTTAGCAGTTACGCTCTCGACTCGCCCGTCGCGGCGGTCGGCCGCGCGGGTCGTTCCTGCGGGGCGTGCGGGACGTGCGGCTGCGAAGTGGAGGGTGGCGGAGCGGGTGAGCGCGAGCGGGTACGGACGGGCGGGGAGCGTCGGTGGGCGCCTCCTGCTGGTCGTCGTGCTCGCGCTCGGGGTGTTCGCCATGCACACGGTCGGGCATCCTGACGAGTCGTACGGCTCGGGGGCGGGCGCGATGACCCACGCCTCCGCCGATCCGGCCCCGGCCCCTGCGCGGGACCACGCCCTCCCTCACACGTCGCCGGCGGACGAGCCGGTCATGGGCATGGACGGCATGGCCATGGACATGGCCTCGCTGTGCGTGGCGGTGCTCGGTACGTGGGTGCTCGCGGCCCTGTCGGCGGCGTTCGCCCGCCGGCCCGGACGGCTCACCGACCCCCTCGCGGGCGTCGCCGTCGCGCGGCGGCCCAACCCCCCGCCCCGTACACCGGAGTTGTCGTCGCTGTCGGTCCTGCGGATCTAGGCCGAACCGCCCTCAGGGGCGCGAAGCCGCGTACGCACACATCCGCAGGACCGACCACAGGGTTGTACCGAAATGAGTTCCATCAAGCACGCCGGTCACCGGCGCCGCCTCGCCCTCGCGGGCGCGCTCACCGCCTCGGCCCTCCTGCTCGCCGCGTGCGGCGACGGGGACGGCCACGACTCCACCGCGGGCGCGTTCAACGACGCGGACGTCGCCTTCGCCCAGGGGATGATTCCGCACCACCAGCAGGCCGTCGAGATGTCCACGCTGGCCGGCGGCCGGGCCTCAAGCACGGAGATCAGGACTCTGGCCGACGAGATCGAGAAGGCGCAGGACCCGGAGATCGCGACCATGCGTTCCTGGCTCAAGGCGTGGGGCGAGCCGGAGTCGGCCGACGGGAGCATGCCCGGCATGGACCACGGCTCGGGCGACTCGGGCCACTCGGACGGCGGGGGCGGCTCGGACGGCGCGGACGGGATGATGTCCGGCCAGGACATGGCGGAGCTGACCGCCGCCAAGGGCGCCGACTTCGACAAGAAGTTCGCGGAGCTGATGATCGAGCACCACAACGGGGCGATCACGATGGCCCGCGACGAGCGGAAGAACGGCGAGAGCGCCAGGGCCAAGAAGCTCGCCGCGGAGGTGATCAAGGCACAGACGGCCGAGGTCGAGCAGTTGCGCACACTCATCGACCGGCTCTGACCCGCGGGGATCGCCGGACGGCACCGGGCGTCCGCGCACCCGGAGCGGTCCGGCGATCCCCACCCCTTCCCGTATACCCCTAGGGGGTATATCCTGCATCGTGTCGGGCCGCCACCAGGCCTCCCACGGAAACGGAAGAGGGGTCGAGATCCATGGACCACACCGACCACGCGGGACATGTGCCGGGCGGCACGGGCGGGGCGTCCTGGTCCATGGCGACCAGGGCGACGCTGCACTGTCTGACCGGGTGCGCCATCGGCGAGATCCTCGGCATGGTCATCGGCACCGCCCTGCTGTGGGGCAACGTGCCGACCATGATTCTGGCGATCTCCCTGGCCTTCGTCTTCGGCTACTCGTTCACCGTGTTCGCGGTCCGCGGGGCCGGCCTCGACCGGAAGTCCGCCGTCAAGATCGCACTCGCCGCCGACACCGTGTCCATCGCGGTCATGGAGCTCGTCGACAACGGCATCATCGCGCTCACTCCCGGCGCGATGGACGCCCACCTGTCCGACGGACTGTTCTGGTACGCGCTCCTCGGCGGATTCGCCGTCGCGTTCCTGATCACCACTCCGGTCAACAAGTGGATGATCGGCCGCGGCAAGGGCCACGCCGTCGTCCACTCCCTCCACTGAGCGCGCCCGCTCTCGCCGCCGTCAGCGGGGGACGTGCCACAGGAGCACACAGCCGGCGCCGATCAGCGCGGCGAGGCTCGCGCACACCAGGCGCCGCCGCAGCAGCTCGTAGCGCGCGGTGTACTCCGCCCGCAGCTCACCGGCGCGCGCCACCACCGCTTCCAGCGCCCGCCGGGACATGGCGATGTGGTCCTGGGTGTAGAGGCTGACGACTTCCTCGTGCTGAGCGGTCGTCAGCCACGGCATGCGGTCGGCGAAGACCACGGCGTGTGTACGGGCTTCCCGCACCCGGCTCTGGGCCAGCAGGTAGCCCTCCAACTGCTGGATGCCCGCGGACGCCTCCCCCGACTGCGGTGAGGACTTGCCGTTCACGACCGGCCCTCGTCGTCCCCCAGCGGAGCGGCGACGCCCTCCCCGGGCTCCACGACGTCCCGCCGGCCCGCGTTGTGCGCGTCTTCGAGGGCGGAGACCTCCGGGTGGTGCAGGTCGAACGCCGGGGATTCGGAGCGGATCCTGGGCAGTGTGAGGAAGTTGTGCCGGGGCGGCGGGCAGGAAGTCGCCCATTCCAGGGAACGGCCGTAGCCCCAGGGGTCGTCCTCCTCGATCTTCTTCCCGTATTTGGCGGTCTTCCAGACGTTGTAGAAGAACGGCAGCATCGACAGGCCCAGCAGGAACGAGCTGATCGTGGAGATGGTGTTCAGCGTGGTGAAGCCGTCGGCCGCGAGATAGTCCGCGTAACGGCGGGGCATTCCTTCCGCGCCGAGCCAGTGCTGCACCAGGAATGTGCCGTGGAAACCCACGAACAGCGTCCAGAACGTCATCTTCCCGAGCCGTTCGTCCAGGATCTTGCCGGTCATCTTCGGCCACCAGAAGTGGAAGCCGGCGAACATCGCGAACACCACGGTGCCGAAGACGACGTAGTGGAAGTGCGCGACGACGAAGTACGAGTCGGAGACATGGAAGTCCATCGGCGGCGAGGCCAGGATGACGCCCGTCAGACCACCGAAAAGGAACGTGACGAGAAAGCCGATCGACCACAGCATCGGTGTCTCGAAGGACAGCGAGCCTTTCCACATCGTGCCGATCCAGTTGAAGAACTTCACCCCGGTCGGCACCGCGATCAGGAATGTCATGAAGGAGAAGAACGGCAACAGCACACCGCCCGTCACATACATGTGGTGGGCCCATACGGTGGCGGAGAGACCCGCGATGGCGATCGTCGCTCCGACCAGACCGATGTACCCGAAGATCGGCTTGCGGCTGAACACCGGAATGATTTCGGAGACGATCCCGAAGAAGGGCAGGGCGATGATGTACACCTCTGGATGCCCGAAGAACCAGAACAGATGTTGCCAGAGCAACGCGCCGCCGGTGGCGGAGTCGAAGATGTGCGCACCGAATTTCCGGTCGGCCTCCAACGCCAGCAGCGCACCGGCCAGTACGGGGAAGGCGAGCAGGACCAGCACGGCCGTCAACAGCACGTTCCAGCAGAAGATCGGCATCCGGAACATCGTCATGCCGGGCGCGCGCATACAGACGATCGTGGTGATGAAGTTGACCGAGCCGAGGATCGTGCCGAATCCGGAGAAGGCCAGACCCATGATCCACAGGTCCGCTCCCACACTCGGCGAGCGCACCGCGTCCGACAACGGCGAATAGGCGAACCAGCCGAAGTCCGCCGCGCCCTGCGGGGTGATGAAGCCGGCCACCGCGATGGTCGAGCCGAACAGATAGAGCCAGTACGCGAACATGTTCAGCCGAGGGAACGCCACATCGGGCGCGCCGATCTGCAACGGCATGATCCAGTTGGTGAATCCGGCGAACAGCGGCGTCGCGAACATCAGCAGCATGATCGTGCCGTGCATCGTGAACGCCTGGTTGAACTGCTCGTTCGACACGATCTGAATGCCGGGACGGGCCAGCTCGGCGCGCATGACCAGCGCCATCACGCCGCCGATCACGAAGAACGCGAACGACGTGATCAGGTAGAGCGTGCCGATCGTCTTGTGGTCGGTGGTGGTGAGCCACTTGATGACGACATTGCCGGGCTCTTTGCGCCGCACCGGCAGCTCGTTCTGATACGAGTCGTCGTCACTCTCCTGCGGGGCGTCGACCTCAAATCCGGGCTGTGCTGCCACACCAACTCCAGTTCAGTCACCGACCACCGACGCGAACCCGCATATGCCGGCCGGGCAAACCCAGACAAACAAAGATGATTACGCCCGCAATGTATTCCATGCCGGTTGTACGGACCGACACGGAAGGGTGCATCGGGCGCTGTTTCACACGTTCGTGGGGCATGCCGGTGCGCACGTCGACCACGTACGCATGATGATCTTTGTTACTACCTTCGGCCCGCGGGCCCGGAGTCGGCGCTCCCGGTGCCGGCGGACCTGGTCCTGGCCGCCAGCACCAGGGGAGTCACGCCGCCGGCCTCGGCGAACCGTTCCGGCGTCAGGCCCGCGTCCAGGAAGGCGTGCAGCAGCTCGGGCAGCGGACGGTGCGTCGCGCCGACCTTGTCGCGCAGACCCTGGTCCGTCCAGGAGTCCGTCGTCCAGTGGCCGTCGAGATAGCCGGGCCGGACGACGACCATGTCCGGGTCACGGCGGTCGGCGAAGCCCCCGCAGAAGCAGGGGTGGACGCCGATGTGGACGAACACCCCGCCGGGACGCAACACCCGGGCCACCTCGCGGAGTACGGCCGGGTAGCCGGGCATGTCGGTGTGCACCATCACCGCGAGGACCGCGGGGACCGATCCGTCGCGGAGCGGCAGCCGCTCGGCGTCGGCCCGTGCCACCGGCAGCCGGCCGCGCGCGTGGCGCAGCATGCCGGCCGCGAGGTCCACGCCGACGGGCGTGCGGCCGAGCGCCCGGACGCGGGCGGCGTGGATGCCGGTGCCGCAGCCGATCTCCAGGCAGGTGCCGGTGCCCTCGCCGAGCAGGTCGGCGACGAGGTCGCCGAGACCGAGCGGGTCCGCGTGCCCGGAGTCGTCCGCCCCGAGGAATTCGTGCTCGTACCAGTCCGCGATCTCGTCGTACGCCGCCGTCGCCATGGGGCCGCCCTTCCGCGCTCCGCCGCTGCGGGTGTTCCGCCTCGTCCACTCCCTCACCTGCCCCGGCGGCGGGGCAGGGCCACGCGTTCCGCCCGGGGCTGAAACGGGCTGTCAACGGCGGTGCGTACGAAGTCCCTTCGCCTTCAGCCGGATCGCGTCCACGACGTCCAGGGCGCACCGGGTGCCTCTGCCGTGGACCAGTGCCAGGACGCCGATTCCCGCCGCGCCGAGCGCGAAGGGCTCCCCCATCGGCGGCAGTGGGAGGAACGCGACGGCGACGACGCCGAGCGCCGTCAGCACCGTCGCCGTGACCAGCCGGACCGCTCCCCGGTCGCGCACCGGCGTGACGCCGTCGAGCCTGTCCTGGTCCAGCAGGGCCCCGACACGGCCCTCCGCGTACCGGTCGGCGATCGTCAGCAGCAGTCGCGCGAGATCGGTCAGGGCCGCGCGCGGTTCGCTGTCGAGGCGCGCCTCGGCCTCCCGCAGTACGGCGACGACCTGGCCGGCGTGCCGCTTCAGGTCGCGGCGGCGGCGCGAGCGCCAGGGGATGGTGCCGCGCGTCGCGTGCGCGTTCTGGAGGACCTTCGTGACCTCCCGGAGGTGGACCCCGACGCGCGCCCGCTCCGTCACATGCCGCTGACCGCCCGCCCCGTACGCGACGGCGCACGCCCGTACGGCACGCACCAGCACGTACACGGGCGCGAAGCGGCGTACGACCGCCACGGGTCCGCCGCCCGCCCACGGCGGGCCGAGCAGCGGCAGGAGCAGCAGCGAGAACGCAACAACGGTGGCGACCAGCAGGGCGAACACGGTCGCCGACGCGAGGACGGCGAGGACGACCACCACCGGCCTGTCCAGGCCGTACGGCAGGGCGCCCACCCATGAGTCGATCGCGGCGACGACGGGGCCCGGGCTCTCCGGCCCGACCAGCCCCGCCAGGAAGTCGCCCCAGCCGGACAGCACCGGGCGGATCAGCAGCAGGGCCGCGAGACAGAACGCGACTCTCCACCGCCGCGCGGCGCGCCGGTACCGCTGCCGCGTGCGTAAGGCGACATGTACCCGCCCCGATACCGGCGCGTCGATGCCCATGCGATCGAGATCGTCGCGAAGTCGCGCCGCGTCAGGGGCGGTTACGTGCTTTCGCCCCCGCCCGGACTCTGTCCACGTCATAGGACGAGCATGTCACCGGTCACGCTCCGAGACGAACCGGAAGCGTGGCGGAACTGTTGGAGAACAGCGAGGGCACCGGGATCAGGTCGTCCGGGTCGACGGCCAGTGTCAGCTCCGGATACCGCTTGAACACCGCCGGTATGGCCAGCGCCGCTTCGAGCCTGGCCAGCGGGGCGCCGAGGCAGAAGTGCGGGCCGTGGCTGAAGGCCAGGTGTTTGCGCTGCTCCCTGGTGATGTCGAACTCGTCGGCGGCCTCGCCGTGTTGGGCCGTGTCGCGGCCGACGGCGCTGTACGGGGCCATGATCGCCTCGCCCTTGGGGATGCGCACGCCCGCGATCTCGACGTCCTCCAGGGGGTACCGGAAGGGGAAGTTGCCGATCGGCGCGTCCCAGCGCAGGGTCTCCTCGACCACGTTCGCCCAGACCGTCTCGTCGCCCTGTTCGGCGACGGTGCGCTGGTCGGGGTGGGTGAGCAGGGCGCGTACGGCGTTGGTGATCAGGCCGAGTGTGGTCTCCTGCCCGGCGGCGAGCATCAGCAGGAGCGTGCCGACCAGCTCCTCCTCGCTGAGCGAGTCGGGGTCCGCTTCGCGGGCGGCGACGAGCGCGCTGGTCAGGTCGTCACCGGGGTGCTCACGGCAGGTCTCGACCACCCGGGCGAGCAGCTGGTACTGCTCGATCTGACTGGCCATCACTTCTTCCGGCCCCAGGTCGGAGCGGAAGATGTTGTCCATCAACTCCTTGAGCCGGGGCCGCTCGTGCTCGGGGACGCCGAAGAGTTCACAGATCACCCGCATCGGCACCGGGTGGGCGAAGTGCCGGCGGAGGTCGACGCTGCCGTCGGCGTCGGCGTGCGAAGGGAGCGCGTCCAGCAGGTCGGTGACGATCCGTTCGATGCGCGGACGCATCTCCTGGACCCGGCGGGGCGTGAAGGTCTGGGTGACCAGCTTCCGCAGCCTGCGGTGCTCCTGGCCGTCCGAGGTGACCATGTTGGTGACCTTCACCATGCCGATGAGCGGCCAGCCGTCGGTTATCTCGCCGCGCAGGATGGCGTTCCAGTTGCGCCAGTCCTTGCTGAAGCGCGGGTCGGCGACCATGTCGTTCAGGAGGGCGTGGTCGGTCACCGACCAGGCCATGACGTCTCCGGGCAGTCTGATACGTACCACGGGACCGAGTTCACGGAGCCGGGCCGCTTCGCCGTGGTGGTCGCCGCCGTGCGGGTCGAGGGTGACGACCGGTATCTCCGCCTCGGAGGGGACTGCCGCTTGCAGGGTCATGTTGCTTCTCCAGAACTCGGTCTCGGGTGTGCGGATCTCTGGGAAGTTCCGTCCGTCTTCGGGCTGTATCAAGCCACTTCGGACTGCCCCCGGCCGGTGCGGATCGGAATCCGCGCCGCCGAGAACCGCGCCGGGAGGGCGACGGGGACCCGCGTCCAGGGTGAGGGACGCCAGGTCACCTCCTCGGCGGGGATCGCCAGTTTCATGTCGGGCAGCAGGTTCAGCGCGGTGTTCACGGCCGTACGGGTGATGAGCCGCGCCGGTACCTGCGCCGGGCAGACGTGCGGTCCGGCCGAGAAGGCGAGGTGGGCGCGGTTGCCCGGCTCCTCGTCGCCCTCGTCGGGGCGGATCGCCGGGTCGTCGTTGGCGGCGGCGTGCCCGAGGATGAGGCAGTCGCCGCGCTGGATGAGCCGGCCGCCCAACTCGGTGTCGTGCAGGGCGTACCGGGCCGGCATGTTGTTCATCGGCGGGTCGCGCCAGAGCGCTTGGTCGAGCGCGTCGTCCACCCCGAGCCGGCCGCCGTGCAGCCGGGCTGCGAACCGGGGGTCCGTGAGCATCAGGCGCAGCGTGTGCGCGATCCACGCCGTGACGGTCTCGTTGCCCGCGGAGATCATCACCACGATCGACTGGAGGCGCTCGGCCTCGTTGAGGAGGTTCGGGTGGTTGATGAAGACCGTCGTCATGTCGTCGGTCGGGTTGCGCTGCCGCTCGCGCACCGTGTCGAGCAGGATCTGCTCGAAGTGACGGTTGCCCGCCTGGGAGTCGTCGGCGCTGCCGAACAGGGCGATGAGCGCGTCCAGCAGCTCCCGGCCCTCGATGGCGTCCAGGCCGAAGAGGGAGGCGAGGGAGAGCATCGGCACGATCGTGGCGTACTCGTTCACCAGATCCGCGCTGCCGCGCTCGGAGAACTTCGCGATCAGGTCGGTGCAGATCTCCTCGACATGGCGGCGCACCTTGCGCTGGTCGATCTTGGCGATGCCGTCGTCGAGCGGCTTGCGCAGCCGCCGGTGCTCGGGGCCGTCGGAACCGATCACACTGGCGCGCCAGCCCATCATCGGCAGCAGACCCGAGTCGGGCGCGACGACACCGTCGTACATGTGGCGCCACTTGCGGCCGTCGCGGGAGTAGATCTGCTCCTGCCGGGTGATGGTCAGCAGCTCGCGGTAGCCCATCACGAGCCAGGCGGGAACGCCCGGTTCGAGTTCCACCTTGGCCACGTTGCCCCACTCCGCGCGGAGTTGGCGGTAGACGGCGCGCGGGTCGGGCGCCCCGACGGCGGCGGACAGCGGGAGCAGCCCCGTACCGCCGCCGGCGGAAGGGTGCGCCGGGCACCGCGGCGGGGGTGACGGCTCGGAGGCGGCGGGTCCGGACGCGGGCCGCTGCCCGGACGCGGGCTCGTGCTCGTGCTCGGACGCGGGCGGTGGGGCGGCGGAACTCATGAGGTGGTCTCCGGGGTGCGTGCCGAGTTCGCCGACACGTACTCGACGAGGCTGATCAGGGCGTCGACGGACGACGCGTGGTCGCGCGCGTCGCACATCATCACCGGTGTCTCGGGCAACAGGTCGAGCGCGCCGCGCAGTTCGTCCGCGCCGTAGTGCTCGCTGTCGGGGAAATGGTTCACGGCGACCGCGAACGGCAGTCCGCGCAGCTCCAGTTGTTCGAGGACGTCGAAGCTGTCCTCCAGTCTTCGGGTGTCCACGATGACGAGGACGCCGAGCGCGCCCTCCGCCAGTCCCTCCCACAGATCCCAGAAGCGGCGCTGTCCGGGTGTCCCGAACAGGTAGAGCACGAGACGGGAGTTGAGGGTGATCCGGCCGAAGTCCATGGCGACGGTGGTCGTGGTCTTCGTACTCATACCGGCCAGGTCGTCCACGCCGACACTCGCCTGCGTCATGGCCTCCTCGGTGCGCAGCGGTTCGATCTCGCTGACCGAGCCGACCAGCGTGGTCTTCCCGACGCCGAACGCGCCCACGACGAGAATCTTGACGGCCTGCTGGACAGTGTCGGGCAAGTAGCGGTCAGCGGAGCCGACGGAGACCATCCAGTACCTCCTGGAGGAGTTGCGGGTCGGGCAGGGCGGCCCTGGGCACACCCGAACGGGCGGAGAGATGGCCGCTGTCGACGAGATCGGACGCCAGCACCTTCACCAGGCTGACCGGCAGTTCGAGATGGGCGGCCGCCTCGACGACGGACAGCAGCCGCTCACACATCCGCACCAGGGCGCGTTCTTCCCTGGTCGCCGAGACCGGCAGGGCACGTGGAGGGCTGATCGCCACGAGGAGGGTCTCAATACTTATGGTGTTGCGGGTCGGCCGGGAGCGCCCTTTGGTGATCACGTACGGACGTAAGGCACTGTCCGCGTACTCCTCTCCCGGACCACTCATACGGGGTCCTGCCGCGGCGGACTGCTCAGATTGCCCGCCCCGATCTTGATCACCTGCGCCTGCATCTGCCGGGCGACGAGCTTGGGGTCCACCACGGGGCCTGTCACGACGGCGAGATGGGCTCCGTTGGCGCTGCGCATGAAGAGGAAACCGCCGTTGAACTCCACCATCTGCTGGTGCACGACCCCGCCGTCCTCGCCGAACTCCCGGCCGAGGCTGCGGCCGAGGGACTGAAGGCCCGAGCAACTGGCCGACAGACGCTCGGCGGAAGCGCGGTCCATTCCGTCGGAGCTGGCCAGGAGCAGTCCGTCGGCGCTGAAGACGATGACCCGCTCGACCCCCGGTACGACGGCGACCTCGGCGATCATCCAGCTGCGCCGCTCCGGGTTCTCCACGTAGCTCATACTCACGTCTGTCCTTCTGGGGGGAGGGGGTTGGCGGAGGAAGACGGGCCGGTCAGGCCTTCGTCGGTGGGGGAATCCGCGGCGGTGGGGGCGTCCGGGGACGGCAGGGTCCGGCCGCCCTCGAAGAACTGCTCCATCCAGTCGCCGGCCTCTTCCGGCGAGCCGGGCGGGGTGACGGCGGTGGGGGCGGGGTCCACGGCCTCGGCGCCGGGCTCGTACTCGTCGCGCCGCGAAC
>NZ_JARJHW010000164.1:0-16799 GCF_040560175.1 Streptomyces panacea | reverse complement strand
GGCGTACGCAGCGTAGTTGATCGAAATGCGCGCTATGTCGGTACGTGTAAGTCTGGTCGAGGCCCAGGGACCTCTCCAGGGGCCTCACCGGACTTCCAGGAGTGAGATTCCATGGGCATCGCCGACCAGTTCAAGGACAAGTCCCAGGCGCTCGCCGACCAGGCGAAGAAGAAGGCGGACGGCAAGCAGGACGAGGCGTCGGAGCGCTCCTCGCGGAACGAGGACCCGATGCGGGACGAGCAGGACCGCGCGCGGCAGCGTGCGCAGGACGCGCGCGACCGGTTCGACGACAACTACGACGCCTGAGCGGGTAGTTCGCGGGAGAAGCGCGCCCGGTGCCAGGTGCCCCGGGCGCGCTTCCCTGTGCGGACCGGGCCGGGTGTGCCCGGCCGGGGTGTGGAAGTCCTCAATCGCCGGACGGGCCGGACGGGCCGGACGGGCCGGGCGGGCCGGACGGGCCGGAGGTGCGCGGCGGCAGCGCGGGCCGGCGGCGGTCCGGGACGTCGCCGTAGCCGGGCGGGGTCGCCGCCGGCTGCTTGGTCAGCAGCTCCAGCGCCACCCACACGGCGTCGTCGAGCTGCGCGTGCCGTCCCTCCGCCCAGTCGAGCGGGGTGCGCAGCGCCTCGATGTCCGGCTCCACGCCGTGGTTCTCGACCGACCAGCCGTATGTGTCGAACCAGGCCGCGTTCATCGGCACCGTGATCACGCTGCCGTCCCCCAGCCGGTGCCTGCCGGTCATGCCGACCACCCCGCCCCAGGTGCGCTGCCCGACCACCGGGCCCAGCTTCAGCAGCCGGAACGCGGCCGTGATCATGTCGCCGTCGGACGAGGTGGCCTCGTCCGCGATGGCGACGACCGGGCCGCGCGGGGCGTTGGAGGCGTAACTGACCGCCTGGGCGTTGCGCGTCAGGTCCCAGCCGAGGATGCGCCGGGTCAGCTTCTCCACGACCAGTTCGCTGATGTGGCCGCCCGCGTTTCCCCGTACGTCCACGATCAGCGCGGGCCTGGACACCTCCAGCCGCAGATCGCGGTTGAACTGCGCCCAGCCCGAGCCGCCCATGTCGGGGATGTGGAGATAGCCGCACTTGCCGCCGCTCATCTCGCGGACGACCTCGCGGCGTTTGGCCACCCAGTCCTGGTAGCGCAGCGGCCGTTCGTCGACGAGCGGGACGATCGCCACACGCCGCGAACCGCCGTGCCGGACACCGCCGTTGGGCGTCGACAAGTCCTCGGCGGGGCGGAAGGTCAGCTCGACCGTCGTACCGCCGGCGGCGGACAGCAGCGGGAAGGGGCCGGTCACCGGGTCGACGGGCCGGCCGTCGACATGGGTGAGGACGGCGCCCTCGCGGATGCCCGTACCGGCCAGCGGGGAACGGGCCTTGGAGTCCGACGACTCGCCCGGCAGGATCCGCTTCACCAGCCATTCGCCGTCCCGGCAGACGAGGTTGGCGCCGAGCAGGCCCATGGCGCGCTGGTAGTGCGGCGGCCCCTCGTTGCGGCGGGCGGGGGTGACGTACGCGTGCGAGGTGCCCAGCTCGCCGAGTGCCTCGCGCAGCAGATCGGCGAACTCGTCGGGGGACGCGACGCGTTCGACCAGTGGGCGGTACTGGTCGAGCACCGCGTCCCAGTCGATGCCGCACATGTCCGGCTCCCAGAAGTACGAGCGGATGATGCGGCCCGCCTCCGCGTACGCCTGGCGCCATTCGGCAGCGGGGTCGACCTCGTGCAGGATGCGGCGCAGGTCGAGATGGACGGTCGAGTCGCTGTCGCCGGGCTCGGTGGCGGGTACGGCGCGCAGGTCGTCGTCGTCCACGACCACGAGCCGGGAGCCGTCCCGGCTGAGCGCGAACCAGTCGAGGTGGTCGACGAGTTCGCTCTTGCGCGCCTTGGTGATGTCGAAGTGTTCGAGGGTCGGACGGCCCGAGGTGTCGGCGGGGTTGGCGAACGTCTCACCGAGCGCGCCGGAGATCGGCCAGCGCAGCCAGACCAGGCCGCCGCCGCTGACGGGTCGCAGGGCCGAGTACTTGGACGCGGACACGGGGAAGGGCGTGACGCGGCTGGCGAGTCCCTCGACTTCGACCGTGACCGTCCCTCCCCCGGAGCCCTCGGCCTGGGAGGTGCCCCCGAAGGCGGCGCTCGTGCCGTCGGAGGGGGCGACCGGCACGGGGTCGAGGCCGCCGGCGGCCGGGCGGCCGTCCGGGAGGAGCGCGAACGGTGAGGGCGTCGCCGACGACAGCGGTACGAGGTAGGGGCGGCAGCCCAGCGGGAAGGAGAGGTCGCCGGTGTGCACGTCGTACACGGGGTCGAATCCGCGCCAGGAAAGAAAGGCGAGATATCGGCCGTCCCGGGTGAAAACCGGATTCTCGTCCTCGAAGCGGCCGTTGGTGACGTCGACGATCGTACGGTCCGCGATCCGCGCCATCTTGATCTGGCGCAGTGAGCGGCCGACGCCGGGGTGGGACCAGGCGATCCAGTCGCCGTCGGGGGAGAACGCGAGGTCGGTGACGGGGCCGTTGACGGAGCGGATCAGCTCGGTGACGTCCTCGGTGATGTCCTCGGCGACGGGAGCGACGGGATCGGCGGGATCGGCGGCGGGCTCGACGCTTTCGGCCGGTGGCGTCGACGGTTCACCTGACGTGTCGTCAGGCACCGTCAGTATCAGCAGCTTCCCGTCGTGCGTGCTCAGCGCCAGCCGTTCGCCGTCCGGGTCCGCGATCAGCTCGTGGACGCGCCCCAGCCGCCCGGAGGCGAGCCGCACCGGCGGCCGGTCGCCGCTCGCGCGCGGCAGGTAGGCGATCTCGATCGCGTCCTCGCCGTCCGCGTCCGTGACGTAGGCGACCTTGCCGCCGCTGCCCAGCATCTCGGGGAGCCTGACCCGTACCCCCGGAGTGTCCGCGATCGTGCGGGCCGGGCCGTCGCGGTGGGTGAGCCAGTACAGGCTGCCGCGTACGGAGACGGCGCTGGCCCGGCCCGTGGTGTCCACGGAGATCGAGTCGACGTGGTGGGCGGCCGGGACCTGGTACGTGCGCCGCCCGGCGCGCGGACCACCGAGCCGTACCGACAGCTTGCGCGGCACCGAGTCCGGCGCCAGCGAGTCCACCAGCCACAGGTCCCCCGCGCACTGGTAGACGACCCGGCGTCCGTCGGACGACGCGTGGCGGGCGTAGAACGCGTCGTGGTCGGTGTGCCGGCGCAGATCGGTGCCGTCGGGGAGCGTCGAGTAGAGATTGCCGACGCCCTCGTGGTCGGAGAGGAACGCGATGCGCCCGTCCACGAACATCGGGCAGTCGAGATGGCCGGGCAGATCCGCCAGCAGCCGCTCGCCGTGCAGCCACAGCCGCCCCGTGGCGCCGCCCCGGTACCGCTTCCAGGCGGCCGGTTCGTGCGGCGGCTTCCCGGTCAGCAGCAGGCTGCGGCGCTCGCCCTCGATATCGGTGATCGCGATGTCGGCGACCGGGCCCCAGGGGAGTTTCCCGCCGGGGGAGCCGTCGGTCGGGACGCTGTAGGCCCAGGAGTAGTACGAGAAGGGCTGGCCGTGCGAGGAGACGGCGAGGATCTGCGCCGTGCCGTCCTTGTCCGGTGGTGTCCAGCCGCAGACGCGGGTGTCGGTCGATCCCCAGTAGCTGAGCCGGCGGGCCGGGCCGCCGGCCACCGGCGCCAGGTGGATCTCCGGATCCAGGCTGCGCCAGCTCGTGTAGGCGATCTGGCTGCCGTCGGGCGAGAACCGCGGATGTCCCACTCTGGTGCGGTCGACGGTCAGCCGCCACGCACGGTCCGGGCGGTGCTTGGCCGACGAGAGAGGGGCGACCCAGAGGTCGTCCTCGGCGGCGAAGCACAGCAAGTCGTCGTACAGGTGCGGATAGCGGAGATACGCGACGTCGTCACTCACCCCCCAATGCTTTCCGTGCGGGAGGGGTGGGGCAACTCGTGGGCGCGGGTCAGTTGGCCGGATGTGTTCGGCGGGCACTCGGTCGTCTGTGTGGGGGGTGTGGCGGAGCCCACAAGCGAAACGTTGCCGTTTCGATGAGGGCGGGGTTATCTTCGTACTGTACGAAACCGTTTCGTTCGGCTTATCGATACCTCGACGGGAGGTCGACCATGGCACGCACCAGACTCACGCCGGAGCGCGAGAGCGAGTTGTACGGAGCCGTGCTCGACCTGCTGCGCGAGGTCGGCTACGACGCCCTCACCATGGACGCCGTCGCCGGCCGCACCCACTCCAGCAAGGCCACCCTCTACCGCCAGTGGGGGAGCAAGCCGGAGCTGGTCGCACGAGCCATGCGGCACAACAAGCCGGCCGATGTCAGTCAGATCAACACCGGCTCACTGCGCGGGGACTTCCACGCCATGGTGTCGCTGGCCGACGACTGTCAGATGGAGCGGGACTCCGCGCTGATGCGGGGCCTGGTCCATGCCGTCCACACCAACCCCGATCTCCACCTCGCGCTGCGTGAACTCCTCATCGAGCCCGAGCTGAACGGGCTCAACCTGTTCCTGAGCCGTGCCGTGGACCGGGGTGAGATCAGTGCGGACCAGCCCGCGCTGAAGTACGTCACACACATGCTGGTCGGCGCCTTCGTCGCCCGGCAGCTCATCGAGGACCGCACTGTCGACCAGGCGTTCCTCCGCGATTACCTCGACGCCGTGGTCCTCCCCGCTCTCGGCGTCTGACCCTCCCCGCAGCTCCGCAGCATCGTCTCCCTGGGCCGCTCGCCCACCTCCGGGGTTCCCCAGCAGTACCCGGTGCCTCTCCGGCACCAGCACCTGACGCGTGTCGCTCTCGCGCCGTCGGTCGGCTCCCCATGCCCTTGATCCACCCCCAGACCGGGAGTACGCCTCGTGGCCACGTTTCTCTACAAACTCGGACGGTTCGCCTTCCGACGCCGAAATCTCGTCGCCTTCGTATGGGTGGCGCTGCTCGCCCTCGCGGGCGTCGGCGCGGCATCCGCGTCCACCGCGACATCCAGCTCCTTCTCCATTCCGGGGACGGAGGCCCAGAAGGCCTTCGACCTGCTCGAAGAGCGCTTCCCCGGCGGGAGCGCCGACGGGGCGACCGCCCGGGTCGTCTTCAAGGCGCCGGACGGCGAGAAGATGACCGCCGCCGCCAACAAGGCGGAAGTCGAGAAGATCGTCGACGAACTGCCCGCCAGCTCGGACCAGATCGCGCAGGTCACCGACCCGTACACGGCCAAGGCCGTTTCGAGTGACGGTTCGACCGCCTACGTCTCGGTCACGTACAAGGTCAGTTCGATGGAGCTGACCGAGGAGACCCGTACGGCGCTGGAGGAGACGGGCCACGAGGCGCGGGACACCGGGCTGACGGTCGAGATCGGCGGAGACGCGCTTCAGGCGGCGCCGGAGACCGGGGCCACCGAGATCATCGGCATCGCCGTGGCCGCCGTCGTACTCGTCATCACCTTCGGTTCGCTGATCGCGGCGGGTCTGCCGCTGCTCACCGCCCTCGTCGGTGTCGGAATCGGCGTCTCGACCATCACCGCGCTGGCGAGCGTGATGGATCTCGGCTCCACCACCAGCATTCTCGCCATGATGATCGGCCTCGCCGTCGGCATCGACTACGCCCTGTTCATCGTCTCCCGCTACCGCGCGGAACTGGCGGAAGGGCGTGAACCCGAGGAAGCGGCCGGCCGGGCGGCCGGTACGGCCGGATCCGCCGTGGTCTTCGCGGGGCTCACCGTCGTCATCGCGCTCGTCGGTCTGGCCGTCGTCAACATCCCCATGCTCACCAAGATGGGCGCCGCCGCGGCCGGCACGGTCGTCATCGCCGTCCTCATCGCGCTCACGCTCGTCCCGGCCGTGCTGGGATTCGCGGGCAGGCGTGTGCACGGCAAGAAGGTGCGTGAGCGGCAGGCCCGGGAGCGGGCGGCCTCGGCCGACGGCAAGATCGCCGAGGGCAAGCCCAACATGGGCACCCGCTGGGCGCGCTTCGTGCTGCGCCGCCCCGTCGCCGTACTCCTCACCGCGGTCGTCGGTCTCGGCATCATCGCCGTCCCGGCGACCTCGCTGGAGATGGGTCTGCCCGACGACGGTTCGCAGCCGACGAGCACCACGCAGCGCAAGGCGTACGACCTGCTCTCCGACGGTTTCGGGCCCGGCTTCAACGGCCCGCTGATGGTCGTCGTGGACGGCCAGGGCGACGACAACGCCAAGCAGACCGCCGGCCAGGTCACCGACGCCGTGAAGGACATGAAGGGCGTCGCGGCGGTCACCCCCGCCACGTACAACAAGGCCGGCGACACGGCGACGATCACGGTCGTCCCGAAGGACCGTCCGTCGTCCGTGGAGACGGAGAACCTGGTCCATGCCATCCGCGACGCGGGCGGCGAGATCGCCTCGGACAGCGAGGCGAAGGTCCTGGTCACCGGCGCCACCGCGATGAACACCGACTTCTCCGAGAAGATGAACGACGCGCTGCTGCCCTACCTCGCGCTCGTCGTGGGTCTGGCGTTCCTGCTGCTGATGCTCGTCTTCCGGTCGGTCCTCGTACCTCTCAAGGCGGCCCTCGGCTTCCTGCTGTCGGTCGTCGCCGCGCTCGGCGCGGTGGTCGCGGTCTTCCAGTGGGGCTGGCTCGGGAGTCTGTTCGGGGTCGAGCAGACCGGTCCGATCATGTCGATGATGCCGATCTTCATGGTGGGTGTGGTCTTCGGTCTCGCGATGGACTACGAGGTCTTCCTGGTCACGCGGATGCGCGAGGCGTACGTCCACGGGGAGCGGCCGGGACAGGCGATCGCCACCGGCTTCCGACACGGGACGCGGGTCGTCACCGCCGCCGCGATCATCATGATGGCGGTCTTCGCGGGCTTCATCGGCTCCGGCGAGTCCATGGTCAAGATGATCGGCTTCTCGCTGGCCATCGCGGTCTTCTTCGACGCCTTCGTGGTCCGGATGGCCATCGTCCCGGCGGTGCTCGCGCTGCTCGGCGACAAGGCGTGGTGGCTGCCGCGCTGGCTGGACAGGATCCTGCCGAACGTGGACGTGGAGGGCGAGCAGCTGCGGAAGATGCTGGAGAAGGAGTCGGACGGCGCGGGGCCGGATTCCGGTCCGGGCTCGGAGAAGGAGCTGGCGCGGGTCTGACCTGGGCTGGGCCCTGAGGGGGCCAGGTCGTGTCTTCAAAGTAGCGCCGTCCGCCCGAGGGCCAGGCGGGACTTTGCAGACACGGCCTAGCTGTTGTGCAGCAGACGGTCCAGGCCGCGTTTGGCGCGCAGTGGGTAGCGCTCCTCGCCGGCCGGGACCGTCTGGTGTGTCAGCCGGAGGAAGCGGCGCAGCGCGGCGGTGTCGAACTGGGTCAGCGCCACGCCCTCCCGTGAGTGGAATTCGAGCATCGTCTGCGCGCGCCCGCAGGGCCATACGCGTACGTCGCCGTCGCCGGAGGGCGTACGCAGGCCCGATTCGAGCAGCTCGCGGGCGAAGGTCCACACCACCTCGCCGTCGTCGCGCGACACCTCGGCGGGGAAGGCGACGCGGACGGCGAGGGGGTCGGCGCTGTCGTAGCGGAGGGTGACCGACAGGCACCCGTGGTGGGGGGCGTCCGTGATGAGACGGACCTTGGCGGGCTGCTCGACGACGGCTGACATCGCTTCGCTCCTCTGCGGCGCTTCGACGGCACTCTCGACGCGGTGCGTGGCGCTTTACAGCACAACATACCTTTTGTCCTTTATTTAACGCCGAGTGTCCCGGAAATCTCAAACTTTCCGGGCCGTTCGGTGCCCGTACACCGGTTCGCGTGCCACGCGCTCTTGCAACTCGTTCGCAAGAGAGGACTATCTAGTCGAACGGTTCACTTCGAGCGGTTCACCACGCCTGCCGGAAGCGGAGCCCGCCATGCATGTCCCCGACGGAATGATCAACCTGCCGGTGTCGGCCGCCGCCGGCGTCGTCGCCGCCGGAGCCGTGGCGGTCAGTCTGCGCGGCGCCCGCCGCGAGCTGGGCGCCGGACCGCTCGCCGAGGGCCACGGCGCCGAGCGCACCGCGCCCCTCGCGGGCCTCGTCGCCGCCTTCGTCTTCGCCGTGCAGATGCTGAACTTCCCCGTCGCGGCCGGCACCAGCGGGCATCTGCTCGGCGGCGCGCTCGCGGCGATACTCGTCGGCCCCTGCACCGGGGTCCTCTGTATCGCCGTCGTGCTGATGATGCAGGGCATCCTCTTCGCCGACGGCGGGCTCACCGCGCTCGGTGTGAACATCACGGTCATGGGCGTCGTGACGGTGATCGTCTCGTACGGGATCTTCCGCGGCCTGCTCCGTATCCTGCCGCGGGGGCGCCGCTCGGTCACCGTGTCCGCGTTCGTGGGCGCGCTCGTGTCCGTGCCCGCCGCCGCCGCGGCCTTCACCCTCCTCTACGCCATCGGCGGGACCACGCACATCCCGATCGGCAAGGTGCTCACCGCGATGGTCGGCGTGCACGTGCTCATCGGCGTCGGCGAGGCGGCGATCACCGCGCTGACGGTCGGGGCCGTCATCGCCGTACGGCCGGACCTGGTCCACGGGGCGCTAGGGCTCGCGGCGCCGCTCAAGCTGCGGGTGGGCGGCGAGCTGGTGGACGCGCCGACGCCCGTTGCCCCTGTTGCCCCTGTTGCCGCGTCGACCGCGTCCCGCTCGCCGCGCGGGCTGCTGGCGGCCGGTCTCGGCACCGCCCTCCTGCTGGCCGGGGTCGTCTCCTTCTACGCCTCCGCCAACCCCGACGGGCTGGAGAAGGTCGCCGCGGACCAGGGCATCGACAAGAAGGTCGAGGAGCACGCCGCCGCCGGCTCGCCGCTCGCCGACTACGGCGTCAAGGACATCTCCGACACCCGGCTCTCGGGCGGCCTCGCGGGCATGATCGGCGTCGGCGCGACGGTCGTCGTGGGCAGCGGCATCTTCTACGTGGTCCACCGCCGCCGTACGACGGACAACGCCCCGGCCCCGTCCTCCGCCGGGCAGGTCTGACATGGGCGCGGGCCACGCCCACAAGCTCTACCGGCACGGCCACTCCCCGGTCCACGCGCTGCCGCCGCACTGCAAGCTCGCCGCCGTCCTGTGCTTCGTGCTCGTCGTGGTCTCCACGCCGCGCGAGGCCGTGTGGGCCTTCGGCCTGTACGCGGCGCTGCTCGCCGGCGTCGCCGTGCTCGCCCGCGTCCCGGCCGGCTTCCTGCTGCGCCGGATGCTGATCGAGGTCCCGTTCGTCGCGTTCGCCGTCCTCATGCCGTTCGTGGTGCCCGGCGACCAGGTCCGGTTCCTCGGGCTGTCCCTGAGCGTCCCCGGCCTGTGGGGCGCCTGGAACGTGCTGGCCAAGGGCACGCTGGGCGTCGCCGCCTCCGTACTCCTGGCCTCCACCACCGAACTGCGCGCGCTGCTGCTGGGGCTGCAACGGCTCAGACTCCCGCCGATGCTCGTCCAGATCGCGTCCTTCATGATCCGCTACGGCGACGTGATCACCGACGAGCTGCGCAGGATGTCGATCGCCCGCCGCTCGCGCGGGTTCGAGGCGCGCGGCGTACGGCACTGGGGTGTGCTCGGCAAATCCGCCGGCGCGCTGTTCATCCGCTCCTACGAGCGCGGGGAGCGGGTGCACCTGGCGATGATGAGCCGCGGCTACACGGGCACGATGCCGGTCATCGACGAGATGACGGCCTCCCGCGCGCAGTGGACATCGGCCGCCGCACTCCCGCTGTCGGCGCTCGCGGTCTGTCTGCTTGGCTGGACGCTATGAGCACGCACTCCCAGGAACAGCCGCCGCCCTCCCTCGAAGTGCGCGGGCTCGCCTACGCGTACCCCGACGGCCACCAGGCCCTCTTCGGCGTCGACCTGACCGTCGGGCGCGGCGAGCGGGTCGCGCTGCTCGGACCCAACGGCGCGGGCAAGACCACCCTCGTCCTGCACCTCAACGGCATCCACACGGCGGGCGCCGGATCCGTCACCGTCGCCGGGCTGCCCGTCGCGAAGCAGCACCTCGCCGAGATCCGCCGCCGTGTCGGCATCGTCTTCCAGGACCCCGACGACCAGCTGTTCATGCCCACCGTGCGCGAGGACGTGGCCTTCGGCCCCGCGACGTCCGGTCTGCGCGGCGCGGAACTGGAGGCCAGGGTCGTGGCCGCGCTCACCCGGGTCGGCATGGCCGAGTACGCGGACCGGCCGCCGCACCATCTGTCCTTCGGGCAGCGCCGCCGGGTCGCCGTCGCGACGGTCCTGGCCATGGAGCCCGAGATCCTCGTACTCGACGAGCCCTCGTCCAACCTCGACCCCGCGTCGCGCCGTGAACTCGCCGACATCCTGCGGGCGTTGGACGTCACCGTCCTGATGGTCACGCACGACCTCCCCTACGCGCTGGAACTGTGCCCGCGCGCCGTGATCCTCAGCGAGGGCGTCATCGCGGCCGACGGGCCGACACACGAGCTGCTCGGCGACGCGGAGTTGATGGGCGCGCACCGGCTGGAGTTGCCGTTCGGTTTCGACCCCACGACGGTCGTGAGGCGGTGAGCCCCGGTGGCCCTGCCGGCGCCGTGAACCGTGCACCATGGGGGTATGAGCGGGATGGTAGGCGTCGCTGACGTCCAGGGCACGGTGGCCGCGGGCTTCGAACCCGTCAAGGACGCCTTCGTACGGAACTTCCGGGAGCGCGGTGAGCGGGGCGCGGCCGTCGCCGTCTACCGGCACGGGCACAAGGTCGTCGACCTGTGGGCCGGCACGCGCGACTTCGACGGCGCGGAGCCGTGGGCCGTCGACACCGCGCAGGTCGTCCGCTCCGCGACGAAGGGCGTCGCCGCCGCCGTACCGCTTCTGCTGCACCAGCGTGGGCGGATCGACCTGGACGCGCCGGTGGGCACGTACTGGCCGGAGTTCAAGGCGGCGGGCAAGGAACGGGTGCTCGTACGGCACCTGTTGTCGCACCGCGCGGGCGTGCCCGTGCTCGACCGGCCGCTCAGCCCCGCCGAGGCGCTCGACGGCGAGTCGGGCGCGCACGCGCTCGCCGCGCAGCGGCCCGTGTGGGAGCCGGGCACCGATCACGGCTACCACGCGCACACCTACGGCTGGCTGGTCGCCGAGCTGGTGAAGCGCGTCACCGGACGCTCCGTCGGCCGCTGGGTCGCCGACGAGATCGCCCGCCCGCTCGGCCTGGACTTCTGGATCGGGCTGCCCGCCGAGGAGGCGCACCGGGTGGGCCGTATCGGGAGGATCGAGGAGCCCGCCGGGGTCGGCGGGGAGCTGCGGCTGCGCGCCAAGCGCTCGGTCTCGGAGGCGTACAAGGACCCCGAGTCGCTCACCCGGCGGGCGTTCGGCGCCATCGATCCGCCGCCGGACGAGAACAGCGCCGAGTACCGCGCCGCCGAGCTGCCCGCGAGCGGCGGGATCTCCACCGCGCGTGCGCTGGCGCGGTGCTACGCGGCGATGATCGGCCCGGTGGACGGCCCCGGGCACGGCTACCGGGGCGGCGAGCGGCTGTTCGCCCCGGCGACGCTGACCGCCGCCCGTACCGAGGAATCGGCGGGCCCCGACCGGGTGCTGGTCGTCGGCACACGCTTCGGGCTCGGCTTCATGCTGCACGGTTCGGGCGCGCCGCTGCTGGGCCCCGGCTCGTTCGGGCACCCGGGGCGCGGCGGCTCGCTCGGCTTCGCCGACCCCGAGTCGGGCACCGCCTTCGGCTACGTCACCAACGGCATGCGCAAGGGTGTGACGGCGGATCCCCGGGCACAGGCCCTGGTGCGGGCCGTCCGGTCGGCTTCATGATCGGTACATGAGGCGATTCGAGAATCACGGCGTACTGATCACGGGAGCCGGGCGCGGTATCGGCGAGGCCATCGCGCGGCGGCTCGCCGCCGAGGGCGGGCGGGTCCTGATCACGGACGTGGACGGTGAACGGGCCCGGCGTGCGGCGGAGTTGATCGACGGCGCGGAGTCGTACGTGTGCGACGTGGGCGACCGCGCGTCGGTCGAGGCGGCCGTGGCGTACGCCGTCGAACGCTTCGGCTCGCTGGACGTCCTGGTCAACAACGCCTACTCCTGCACCCCGGACGCGCCGCTCTTCGAGGACGAACCGGACGAACACTGGGCCCGCGACCTCGATCTCACCCTGACCGGCGCCTTCCGCTGCGCGCGGGCGGCGCTGCCGCACCTGGCGGCGTCGGGGCGCGGCGCGATCGTGAACATCGGCTCCGTCAACGGCGAGCAGGACTTCGGCAACCACGCCTACAGCGCCGCCAAGGCGGGCCTCGCCAGCCTGACCCGCACCCTGGCGGGCCACGCGGCGCCGCGCGGGGTCCGCGTCAACCTCGTCACCCCCGGCACGATCCACACGGACGCCTGGCAGGGCCGCGAGGCCAACCTGGAACGCGCGGCGCCGCACTACCCCGCGGGCCGGGTGGGGCTGCCGGACGACGTCGCGTCGGCGGTGGCGTTCCTGGCCTCGTCCGACGCGGGCTGGATCACGGGGGTGACGCTGCCGGTGGACGGCGGGATCCTGTCGGCGAACGTGGGCCTGCGGAAGGCGCTGGCCGGCGCGCCGGTGTCCGGGGAGCGATGAGTTCCGCCGGGTGGCGGGGGCGTATGTACGCCATCGCCACCGTTTCTCACCCAAGGACGAGCCCACCATGGTCACCGCCCACACACTCGACGTCCCCGGCGCGCACCTGCACTACGAGGTACGGGGCACCGGCCCCGTACTGGTGCTCACCGGCGCGCCCATGAGCGCCGCGCACTTCGCGCCGCTGGCCGACGCGCTCGCCGACGAGTACACCGTCGTCACGCACGACCCCAGAGGCATCTCCGGCAGCACGCTGGACGACCCCGGGCAGGACTCCACCCCCGAGCTGCGCGCGGCTCGGACTGCGGCCGGCCGAATTCCCGGGCGGGCACGGCGGGTTCGTGGAGTCGCCGGGGGAGTTCGCGGAGGTGCTGCGGAAGGTGCTCGTAGGCTGAGGGTGCTTCCCGCGTCTCGGGGGTGTCCGCCGTCGAGGGGAATCCGTACATGTCCGCGCTGACCGCGTCCCGTCTCGCCGCGATCCTCGACGCCGCCGGGGCGCGGGTGGGCGTCGGGCACGAGGTGTTGGGCGGGGGCACGTACAACTCCCTCTACCGCGTTCGCCTGGACGACGGCGGGCGGCTGGTCCTGAAGCTGCCGCCGGAGGGCGGGACGCCGCATCTGACGTACGAGGGTGAACTGCTCGTCAACGAGGGCGAGTTCTACCGGTCGGCCGGTGGCTCCGGTGTGCCGGTGCCCGAGGTGGTGCGCCTCGCTTCGGATTCGCTGCTGATGACGGAGTGTCCGGGGGAGCCGTGGTCCGCCCTGGCGGCCGGGCTCGGGGACGCGGAGCACGAGCGGTTGCGGAGGGAACTCGGGGCGTACGTGGTCGAGTTGGGCACCGTCACCGGTACGCGCTTCGGGTATCCGTCCGAGGCGGTGCCCACCGCGGACACCTGGCGGGAGGCGTTCACCGCGATGCTGGAGGCCGTCCTGGCGGACGCCGAGCGGTTCGGGGCCAAGCTGCCGGTGTCCGGGGAGCGGGTGCGGGAGTTGGTACGGGCCGCCGTACCGGCGCTGGACGAGGTCACCGTTCCCGCGCTCGTGCACTTCGATCTGTGGCAGGGCAACATCCTGCTGACGGGCGAGGCGGGGGAGCGGCGGATCGGTGGGGTCATCGACGGTGAACGGATGTTCTGGGGCGACCCGTTGGCGGAGTTCGTGTCGCTCAATCTCTTCGGCGAGCCCGAGGACGACCAGGCGCTGCTGGCCGGCTACCGGGCGGGCGGCGGTGTCGCCGACTTCGACCGGTCCGCGCGGCTGCGGATGGCGCTCTACCGCTGCTACCTGTATCTGATCATGCTGGTCGAGGGCGTACCGCGCGGCTACCCGCCCGCGCGGACCGCCGTGACCCGGCGGACCGCCGGGACCGCGCTGATCCTCGCCCTCGGGCTGATCTCCACCACCGCGTAGGGGGATCAGACGCCCGGAGTGGGCGTGCCGCCCTGGAGGCGTTCGAGGTCCGAGGCCCGTACCTGGATCACGAACACCGCGATCACGGCCGATACGGCGGCGAACACCGCCGCCACGATGAACGCGTTCGACACACCGTGGGCCAGCACCTCGTCGCTCCACGGTTTCGGCAGCGCACCCGTCTTCTGGAACATCATCTTCTGGGCAGGGGTCGCGTGCGCCAGGAAGTCCGGGACCTGGCTCTTCGCCTCGTCCTTGCTGGCGGTGCCGAACACCGTCACCAGGATGGACAGCCCCAGCGAACCGCCCACCTGCTGCGTCGCGTTGAACACGCCGGAGGCCGCGCCGGCCTCCTCCTGCTCGACACCCGAGAGCGCCATCAGGGTCAGCGACACGAACTGGAAGCCCATACCGAGGCCGAAGATCAGCATCGGCCCCAGCACGCTGCCCAGATAGGTGCTGTTCACGTCCGTCAGCGTCAGCCAGGCGAGACCCCCGGCTGCCAGGATCGCGCCGGAAACCATGAATGGTTTCGGACCCCAGCGCGGCAGCAACTGCGAGGCGATGCCCGCACCGACGGCGATGATCACACTCACCGGGAGAAAGGCGAGACCGGCCCGGAGCGGGCTGAAGTTGAGGACTTCCTGCACGAAGAGCGTCAGGAAGAAGAACATGCCGAACAGCGCCGCGGCCAGGCTCAGCATCATCCCGTAGACACCCGAGCGGTTGCGGTCACGGAACATCCACAGCGGGGTGATCGGCTGCCGCGAACGCCGCTCGATGACGATGAAGAGGGCCAGGAGCACCACGGCGGCGGCGAAGGACCCGAGCGTCAGGCCGTTGGTCCAGCCCTCCTCGGAGGCCCGGATGAAGCCGTAGACCAGACACACCATGCCGAGGGTCGCGGTGAGTGCGCCGACGACGTCGAAGTGACCGGGGCGCGGCACGGACTCCTTGATGAAGCGGGGCGTCAGGCCGATGATCACCAGTCCGATCGGCGCGTTGACGAAGAAGATCCACCGCCAGTCCAGCCACTCCACCAGGATGCCGCCGGCCAGCAGCCCGATCGCGCTGCCGCCCGCCGAGACCGCCGCGAACACGCCGAACGCCCTGTTGCGCGCGGGCCCTTCACGGAACGTGGTGGTGATCAGCGACAGCGACGTCGGGGAGGCGATCGCGCCGCCGACGCCCTGGATGGCACGGGCCGCCAGCAGTTGCCACGACTCCTGCGCGAAACCGCAGAGCAGAGAGGCGAACGCGAAGAGCGCCACGCCGAACATGAAGACCCTGCGCCGTCCCAGGACGTCGCCGAGACGGCCGCCGAGCAGCAGCAGACCGCCGAAGGTGAGGGTGTAGGCGTTGACCACCCAGGACAGGTTCTGAGTCGAGAAGTCCAGCGCGCTCTGGATGTGGGGGAGAGCGATGTTCACGATGGTGATGTCGAGGACCACCATCAGCTGGCAGGAGGCGATGATGGCCAGCGCGATTCCGTTGCCGCGGCCGTCCTCGGGAGCGGCGTCGGACTTCGTGGTGTCCGGCGGTGTGGGCTGTGAATCAGTCATAGGTGAGGGTGGTGAAGCGGGGTGGTGCGCGCCCTCGGACAGGGAACGCCATCGTTCACCGGATTCCGACCCTAAGCGGGGCGAACCGGTCGCGCGACTCGACCGCGACCGGGTGGGGAACCGACCGCTGTCCGACCACCGACCGGCCCGACGCGCGGGCATGCCTGCCCGTCAGAACGGTTCGCCTCAGAGGTGTTCCGACAGCACGTCGTCGGCGATCACGAACGCCTTGTTGGCCGCCGGCACCCCGCAGTACACCGCCGACTGGAGCAGCACCTCCCGGATCTCCTCGGCGCTCAGCCCGATCCGTACCGCCGCCCTCACCTGCGTCGCCAGCTCGTCGTGGTGCCCGCCGGCGACCAGCGCCGTCAGAGTCACACAGCTGCGCGTACGGCGGTCGAGCCCCGGCCGCGTCCAGATCTCGCCCCAGGCGTAGCGGGTGATGAAGTCCTGGAAGGGCGCGGTGAACGTCGTCGTACGGGCCACGGACCTGTCCACGTGCTCGTCGCCGAGCACGGCGCGGCGTACCGCCATCCCCGCGCCGTGCCGGGTGGCGTCCCCGACGGCCTGGGGGGTCGCCGCGAGGTGGTCCAGCAGTGCGGCGAGCACCGGTGCGGGCCGTTCGACGTTCGCCAGATGCGCGGCTCCGGCGATCTCGGTGAGGCTCGCGCCCGCAATGCCGTCGGCGATCGTGCGGGCGTGCGGCGAGGGCGGCGCCGCCGGGTCGTCGCGGCCGGCGACGACGAGGGCCGGGACCGCGATCGTCGCCAGCTCGTCGCGCAGGTCGTGTTCGGCGACGGCCGAGCAGCAGGCCGCGTACGACTTGTCGTCCGCCGCCCGCAGGTCGTTCACGAGCGCCGCGCCGAGCGGGGTGCGCTCGAAGCCGGGCGCGAACCAGACGCCGGGGCGGCTCGCCACCAGGGACTCGGTGCCCTCCGCGAGGACGCCGGCCGCGCGGTCCCGCCAGGTGTCGGGGTCGCCGAAGTACGCGGATGAGCACAGCACGGCGAGGGAGACGAGACGGCCGGGGTGCCGTACCGCCAACTCCAGGCCCACCGCGCCGCCCAGCGAGATCCCCGCGTACGCGAACCTCTCCCAGCCCTGTTCGTCGGCCAGCCGCACCACCTGGTCCGCCAGGGCGGCGACGGAGACGGCGGGCGCGGAGGAGGGGGCGGAGCCGCCGTGGCCGGGCAGGTCCCAGCGCAGGACGCGGTGGTCGCGGGCGAGGGCCGCCAGCTGGGGCTCCCACACGCGCAGGGACGTGCCGAGGGAGGGCCCGAGGATCAGCGGCGCGCCGTCGGCCGGGCCGTCGAGGC
>NZ_JARJHW010000163.1:0-16815 GCF_040560175.1 Streptomyces panacea | reverse complement strand
AGAAGTTCCCCCAGAGCTGGATGAACGTGTAGATCATCACGACCGTCATGCCGGGCCCCATCAGCGGCAGCACGATCCGGGTCAGCGTCTGGATCATCGAGGCCCCGTCCGTCCACGCCGCCTCCTCCAGGACGGTCGGCACCCCGTCCATGAAGTTCTTCATCAGCCAGATGGAGAAGGGCAGTTGGGACGTCGCGAGAAAGAGCGCCGTGCCGTACATCGTGTCGACCAGGTTGACCTGGACGAACAGTCCGTACACCGGGACCATGATCGCGGTGATCGGCAGACACGTCGTGAACAGGATGGTCAGCAGATACGGGCGGCTGAACCGCGAGCGGTAGCGGGACAGCGGGTACGCCGCCAGCGCCGCGCACGTCACCGTCAGGAGCGTCGCACTGCCGCACAGCAACAGGCTGTTGAGCATCGGCGTGAACGTGATCTCGTCGGTGAGGACCGCGCCGAAGTTCTCCGTGGTCGGCGACGACGGCAGCCGTACCCGCAGGTCCGCCTCGGCGTCGACCGAGGACAGCACCAGCCACAGCAGCGGGAGCAGGAAGGCCGCGGCCACCACGACCAGCGCGGCGTCCGAGGCGAGCCGGACGCGAGTGGCGCGCTTCATCACACCTCCACCTTGAGCAGGCGCACATAGATGATCGAGAACAGCGCGCCCACGAGAAGCAGCAGCAGCGCGACCGCCGTGCCGTAACCGATCAGGCTCTTGAGGAACGCCTGGTCGTACATGAACACCGGCAGGGTCTGGCTCCGGTTGCCCGGCCCGCCGCGCGTCATCGCCCAGATCAGTCCGAAGACGGAGAGGGTGGAGAGCGTGTTGAGCATCAGATTGGTGCCGATGGACCGCCGGATCATCGGCAGCGTGATGTACCACAGCCGCCGTACCCCGTTCGCCCCGTCGACCTCCGCCGCCTCCGTGATCTCCTTAGGGATCTCGGACAGCGCGGCGGAGTAGATCAGCATGGAGAACGCCGTCCCCCGCCACACGTTGGCGAACGACACCGCCAGGATCGGCAGGGTGAACAGCCAGTTCTGGGACGGCAGATGGAGCCAGTCCAGGATGGCGTTCAGCGTCCCCTCGCGGCGGAAGAACGCGTACAGCAGGAAAGCCGCCACGATCTCCGGCAGCACCCACGCCGCGATCACGACGGCGCCCGTGACGGTGCGCACGGGCCGGGACGCGGCCCGCATCAGGCCGGCCAGCGCCAGCCCGATGGTGTTCTGGCCGACGATCGACGACACGAACGTGAAGACGAGCGTCAGCCAGACCGCGTTACGGAAGTTGTCGTCCGAGAAGGCCCGCCGGAAGTTGTCCAGGCCGACGAAGTCCGAGGTGGACGAGCCGGTCAACTGCGTGTTGGTGAAGGCGATCCAGACGCAGTAGCCGATCGGCCCCGCGAGGAACAGGAGCAGCAGCACGGTCGCGGGGGCCAGCGGCAGCCAGCGCAACGGGCGCGCCTTGCGTCCGTTACGGCCGTCGGAGCCCTTGCCCTCGCGACCTCCGGCCGGCACCGCGCTCACGGCGCCGCCGCCGTCACCGCCGCCGGGGCAGGTTCCGCCGGGGGCGCGTGCGCCGTGGTGCTCACTTCTCGACCACCGCGCCCTCGGCGATGGTCTTCAACTGCTCGTCGTACGCCTTCGCCGCTTCCGCCGCGGACGAGTCACCCGTCGTCACCGACTCCATCGCCTCGCCGATGGCGGACGAGACCTGCGGGTAAACGGGCAGCGCGGGACGGTAGTTGGTCACCTCGACGAGCTTGGTGAAGAAGTCGATACCGGGCATCGACTTCAGATACCTCGGATCGGCCGCCACATCCTTGCGGACGGCGATCTGCGCGCCGACGACATCCCACTCGACGGCGTTCTCCTTCGTCTGCTGCGTCTTGATGAACTCGAAGGCCAGCTCCGGGTTCTTGGACTTCTGCGGGATCGACCACGCCCACCCGCCGGACATCGACACACTGCCGGGCGCCTGCCCGTTCTGCGTCGGCATCGGCGTCTGGGCCAGCTCGGTGGACCACTCGGGCCACTCCTTGGGGCCCTTGTTGATCCAGTTCTGTCCCATCCAGGACCCGTCGAGGGAGATCGCCAGTTTGCCCTCGGGGAAGAACTCGGTCGCGACGCGCGTACCGATGTTGGGGTCGAGCGCGTCGGAGACGTCGGGCCCCAACTTCTCGGAGTACACGGTCCGTACGAAGTCGAGCGCGTCCGTGAAGCCCTCGTTGCCCGCCACCCACTTCTTCGACGCCGGGTCGTAGAGCGGGTCCGCGCCCGTGCCGTACAGCAGCATCTCGAAGCCCTGCATCACGGCGGCCTCGCCGGGTGCCTTGCCGGTGTAGACGTTGAGCGGGATCGCGTCCGGGACCTCGCGCTTGACCGTGCGCGCCGCGTCCAGGACCTCCGCCCAGTTCTCGGGCCGCCAGTCGGCGGGCAGCCCCGCGTCGGCGAAGATCTTCTTGTTGAACCAGAGGCCGCGGGTGTCGGTGCCGTCCGGGACGCCGTACGTCTTGCCGTCCTCCGCCTTCGCGGCCGACTTCGCCGTGTCGACGAACTGGTCCCAGGCGTCCCACTTGTTCAGATACTCGTCCAGCGGGCGCAGATAGCCGGCCTTGATGTCGGAGTTGATGCGGAAGGTGTCCTCGTAGACCACGTCGGGCGCGGTCTTCGGGGAGCGCATCATCTGCTGCGCCTTGGTGGCGTAGTCGTTGTCCGGGGCCTGAATCGGGATCAGTTCGACCTTCTTGCCCGGATTGGCCTTCTCGAACTGCTTCTTCACGGACTCCAGATAGGTGTCCTTGAAGCGGATCTTGTTGTCCGTCGATCTGTTGTAGGCCACCTTGATGGTGTCCGGATCACTGCCGGACCCGCCGCCGCACGCGGTGAGCGCACCGGCGGTCAGGACCGTGACGAGGATGAGTGGGGCGGTGGGGCGCACGGGCACGACCTCCTCTTTCAGCCGCGAAGGGCTGCCCGGCGACCGTAGGACCGGGTCAATCTCAAGGTCAATCCCCGTGCACCGCCCGGTGCACCGCTCCGTGTGCCGCCCGGTGCGCCGCTCACCCCGTCCTGGGCACGAGCGGGCCGACCTCGGCGGCCGTGAAACGTACGAAGCCCTCCGGGTCCGGTTCGTCGGGCGTCGGCTGGAGGACCACGGTGTCCGCCCCGGCCTCCACCAGCGCCCGCACGGCCTCCGCGACGGCGGCGGCCGGGCCCGCGACGCCGTGCGGCAGGCCGGTCGCGTCCAGTTCGGCCCGCAGCCGCTCGGCGCCGCCAGGACCGGTCGCCGTGTGCAGGTAGACGACCACCGGGTGATGGCCGGTGCGTCCGGCCGACTCCCGCCCCTCCGCGATGAGTTGGCGCGAGCGGCGTACCTCGTCGGGCGACGTGCCGCCGGTCAGGATCGTGCCGTCGGCGGCCTCGCCCGTCAGCCGCATCGTGCGCGGTCCGGTGGCCCCGGCGAACACGGCGGGCGGCGCGGGGACGGTGGACGGCGGCCATTCGAGGGCGACGGCGTCCAGCTTCACGTAACGCCCGTCCGTGGTCACCCGCTCGCCCGCCAGCAGCGCGCGCAGCGCCACCAGGTGCTCGCGCAGCAGCGTCACGGGCGACTCGACGCGCGTACCGGTCTGCGCCATCCAGTCCTGGACGCCGTGCCCGATCCCGAGGATCGGCCGCCCCGGGAACAGCCGGTGCAGGGTGGCGGCCTCCATCGCCGTCAGCGCGACGTTGCGCAGGGGTACGGGGAGCAGACCCACGCCGACGCGCAGCCGCTCCGTCCAGGCCAGGGCGGCGGAGGCACTGGCGATACCGCTCTCCAGGAAGCAGTCCTCCCAGAGCCACAGCTCGTCCAGGCCGGCGTCGTCCGCGGTGCGGGCGATGTCGCGGAGCCGTTCGGGGGGCAGTTGGGGGCGGAACACGGCGCCGAGAACAGTCATACGGGCATTCTTCACGGCGGGGCGCGGCCGTGACCACCGGATTGACCGGCAGCCGCGAGCGACTCCACGCCGCCGGGGCTGCGTGCCACCGGGGCCGCACGCCGCCGACTCCACGCCGCCGACTCCACGCCGCCGACTCCACGCCGCCGGGGCTCCGTGCCACCGGGGCTCCTTGCTACCGGGTGGAGACGATCCACCGGTACTGCAACTCCGGGCGCCCGACCTGGCCGTACTGGGGACTGCGGCCCGCCTGCCCGCAGCCGACCAGATGCTCCAGATAGCGGCGCGCGGTGATCCGGGAGATACCGAGCCCGGCCGCCGCCTCCGTGGCGGTCAGCCCCTCCCGCGCGTCGCGCAGCGCACGCGTCACCGACTCCAGCGTCGGCCCGCTGAGCCCCTTCGGCAGCGACGCGGGCTGCGGCGCCCGCAGTGCGCCGAGCGCCCGGTCCACCTCGTCCTGCCCGCTGGCCTCACCGGCGGCGGCACGGAACTCGGCGTAACGGCTCAGCCTGTCGCGCAGCGTGGCGAAGGCGAACGGCTTCAGTACGTACTGCACCACCCCCAGCGACACCCCTTCGCGTACGACGGTGAGATCGCGCGCCGACGTGACGGCGATGACGTCCGCGTGGTGACCGGCGGCCCGCAGACTGCGCAGCAGATGGAGCCCGTGCCCGTCCGGCAGATACAGGTCGAGGAGGATCAGGTCGATGTCCGTACGCTCCAGGACGCGGCCGGCCTCCACCCGCGAGTGGGCGACCCCGGCCACCTCGAAGCCCGGCACGCGGCCCACGTACAGCTGATGGGCGTCGGCGGCGACGGGGTCGTCCTCGACGACGAGCACGCGAATGGGGCGGGGTCCCCTGTCCGTGGTTCCGGTCATGATCTGCCGCGCTCCCCACCGTCGGTCGTGGCACCGGCCATCGGCTGCGCCGCCCGGTCCGTCGCTTTCCCCGCGCCGCTGTCGCCGCCCGCGGACTCCCCGCCCGCGAGGGCCCCACCCACGAGCGCCCCGTCGCGCGGGCCCAGCGGCAGCCGTACGGTGAACTCCGCCCCGCCGGCCCGCCCCGGTGTCAGCTCCACCGTGCCGTGCGCCCGGTGCACCGCCTGGCGTACGAGTGCCAGCCCGAGCCCGCGTCCCGCGCCCCTGGTCGACCAGCCGCGCCGGAACACCTCCTCGATGTCACCGGGCGCGACGCCCGGCCCCGTGTCCCGTACGCGCAGCAGCAGCTCGCGGTCCTCGACCAGCGCGGTGACCGTGACCCGCGCGCCGTCCGTGCCCTGGGCGGCGTCCATCGCGTTGTCGATCAGATTCCCCAGCACGGTGACCAGATCGCGCGCGGCGAGCGACGACGGCAGCACCCCGTCGTCTATGCGGCTGTCCTCCGCCAGCACCAGCTCCACGCCCCGCTCGTTCGCCTGCGCCGCCTTCCCCAGCAGCAGCGCCGCCAGCACCGGCTCGGCCACCGCGCCGACGACCCGGTCCGTGAGCGCCTGCGCCAGTTCCAGCTCCGCCGTGGCGAACTCCACCGCCTCGTCGACCCGGCCCATCTCGATCAGCGACACGACCGTGTGCAGCCGGTTCGCCGCCTCGTGCGCCTGCGAGCGAAGGGCCTGTGTGAAGCCGCGCTCCGAGTCCAACTCGCCCGACAGTGCTTGGAGTTCGGTGTGGTCCCGGAGCGTCGCGACCGTACCGCGCCGCTCACCGCCGATCACCGGGCGGGTGCTGACGACCACGATCCGGTCGGCCGTCATATGGACCTCGTCCACGCGCGGCTCGGAGGCGAGAAGCGCGCCGACGAGCGGGGCGGGCAGCCCGAGCTCGTCGATGTTCCGGCCCACGGCGCTGTCGTCCAGACCGAGGAGTTCCTGCCCGCCGTCGTTGATCAGCGCGATCCTGCGCCGCCAGTCCAGCATCAGCAGTCCCTCGCGCACGGCGTGCAGCGCGGCCTCGTGGTAGTCGTGCATCCGGCTCAGCTCGCCCGCGTTCATCCCGTGGGTGTGCCGGCGCAGCCGCGCGTTGATGACATAGGTGCCCACACCGCCCAGCGCGAGGGCGCCCCCGGCCGCCAGCGCCAGGACCCGCACCTGCTTCTCCAACTGGCTGGAGATCCGGTCCACGGTGATGCCGACGCTGATCAGCCCGGTGATCCGCCCGTCGTCCTTGATGGGGGTCACCACCCGTGTGGAGGGGCCGAGCGTGCCCGTGTAGGTCTCCGTGAAGGTCTTGCCGAGCAGCGCGGGCCGCGTCGTACCGATGAAGGGCAGCCCGATCAGCTGGGGGTCCGGGTGCGTCCAGCGCGTCCCGTCCGGCTTCATGATCGTCACGAAGTCCACGCCGGTGTCGACCCGTACGTGCTCCGCGTAGGGCTGGAGCGTGGCGGACGGGTCGTCGGACCTGATGGCCTCCCGTACGGAGGGGGAGTCGGCCATCGCGCGCGCCGTGGCCGTCACCTGGCGCTCCGCGGTCTCCTCGGCCTGCGCCCGGCCGGTGAAGTACGCGAACAGCGCGCATCCGGCCACGACAGCCGCGACCAGCACGACCTGCATCGCGAAGAGCTGGCCCGCGAGGCTGCGGGGACGGGGTAGCTGCATGACATAAGTCTGCCTGGCCGAAATCGTATGAACGAAATGCACGTAAGGGTGACCCGCGTCACAGGCTGAGCCATAGTCGCCGGGACCCCCTCGGGACGGGAGGGTCGCGTAGGGACAAACGAGTCAAGGAGGACCCGTGGCCGCTACTCGGGACCGTACCCATTATCTGTATCTGGCCGTGATCGCCGCAGTGATTCTCGGAATCACGGTCGGATTCGCTGCCCCGGGGGTGGCCGTCGAGCTGAAGCCCATCGGGACCGGCTTCGTCAACCTCATCAAGATGATGATCTCCCCGATCATCTTCTGCACCATCGTGCTCGGCGTCGGATCCGTCCGCAAGGCCGCCAAGGTCGGCGCCGTCGGCGGTCTGGCCCTGGGCTACTTCATGGTCATGTCGACCGTGGCGCTGGCCATCGGCCTCGTCGTCGGCAACATCCTGGAGCCGGGCGCCGGCCTGCACATCACCGAGGCCACGGCGGACGCCGGGGCCGCTCAGGTGGCCGGCGACGCCGAGACCACCGCCGAGTTCCTGGTCGGCATCATCCCGACCACGCTCGTCTCCGCCTTCACCGAGGGCGAGGTGCTCCAGACGCTGCTCGTCGCGCTGCTGGCCGGCTTCGCGCTCCAGGCGATGGGCTCCACCGGCGAGCCGATCCTGCGCGGCATCGGACACATCCAGCGCCTGGTCTTCCGCATCCTCGCGATGATCATGTGGGCGGCCCCGGTCGGCGCCTTCGGCGCGATCGCGGCGGTGGTCGGCGAGACCGGCATGGACGCGCTGAAGTCGCTGGCGGTCATCATGATCGGCTTCTACATCACCTGCGCGCTGTTCGTCTTCGTCATCCTCGGCGCGCTGCTCAAGGTCATCACCGGCATCAACATCTTCTCGCTGCTGAAGTACCTGGCGCGCGAGTTCCTGCTGATCCTGTCCACCTCGTCGTCGGAGTCGGCCCTGCCGCGTCTGATCGCGAAGATGGAGCACCTGGGTGTCAGCAAGCCCGTCGTCGGCATCACCGTGCCGACCGGTTACTCCTTCAACCTCGACGGCACCGCGATCTACCTCACGATGGCGTCGCTCTTCATCGCCGAGGCGATGGGCGACCCGCTCGCCATCGGTGAGCAGATCGGGCTCCTCATCTTCATGATCATCGCGTCGAAGGGTGCGGCGGGCGTCACCGGCGCCGGCCTGGCGACCCTGGCGGGCGGCCTTCAGTCGCACCGGCCCGAACTGGTCGACGGCGTCGGCCTGATCGTCGGCATCGACCGCTTCATGAGCGAGGCGCGCGCCCTGACGAACTTCGCGGGCAACGCGGTCGCGACGGTCCTCGTCGGTACGTGGACGAAGGAGATCGACCGGGCCCGGGTGGACGAGGTGCTGGCCGGGCGGCTTCCGTTCGACGAGAAGATGCTGGTCGACGACCACGCGTCGGCCGGCGGCGACGGCGAGGGGCCCAGCCTCACGAAGGACTCCGACGGACCGTCGGACGGTTCCTCGGCCGTACCGGAGGCGCGCGACGCGGACGGGACGCCGGCGAAGGTCTGACGCGAGCCGTTCGACGGTTCGACGGTTCGACCGTTTGACCGCTCGACTGCTCCACGGTTCGACCGCTTGACCGTTTGACCGCTTGACCCAGGCCGGGGGTTGATCCCCCTTCCCCCGGCCCTACGAATGACCGGCCCGTACGGAGACGTCCGTACGGGCCGGTCACTTGTCCGTGCGGCTCAACGGGACGCTCAGCCGTACGGGATCCGGACCACCGACTGGTTGCCGATGCCGAGCGTGCTGGCACCGTTGCCGATGGCGTTCCAGACCTCGATCCGCACCTTGCCGTTGACCAGGTCGCCGTGCGAACCGGTCGACGCCTTCAGCCCCTTGGCCTGCGTGTAGTGCTCGAAACCGGGTGCCGGGTCCGTCGCGAAGTAGTGGTACGTCTCCGTACGGTCCCAGCTGCCGTCGCCCGTACGGTCGTAACTCACCCGCACCTGCTGGCCGTTGGCCACCGTCGTACCCGCGTCGACGAAGAGGTCGAACTGTGTGGCCCCGCCGTTGTAGGCGCGGGTGATCCCGCCGGAGGTGAAGACCTGCGGGTTGTAGGGCTCCCCGTCGCGGTTGCCGCCGCCCGCCGATGTGAGCGTGGCGTTCGCTCCCGACCCGGTGGCGTCACCGAGGCCGCCGCCGGTGCGGGCGTACAACTGCGAGGAGCCGGAAGGCGGATCGGTCGGTGGATCGGTGGGCGGGTCGGTCGGCGGATCCGTCGGGCCGGAGCCGCCGCGGGTCCAGACACCGACGTAGTCGACGAGCATCGGCCGCCCCGGCACGGTGGCCGGCGTCGGTGTCGGACCGCCGAGCGCGTCGGGGAACGCGCCGCCGATCGCGACGTTGAGCAGGATGAAGTACCCCGCGTGCTGCGTCATGTTGGCCCAGGTCGTCGCGTCCAACTGGGCCTGCGTGACGGTGTGGTAGAGCTGGTCGTCCACGTACCAGCGCAGCGCGTTGGGCGAGCTGGAACGGTCCCACTCGAAGCGGTACGTGTGGAAGGCCGACTGGCAACTCGACCCGGGACAGGCGCGGTTGGCCGCGATGCCGGTGGTCTCGTTGCAGGGGCCGCCCGGGTTCACGCCGCAGTGCAGCACGGCCCAGACGGAGTTGATCCCGTTGACGTTCTCCATGATGTCGAACTCGCCGATGGCGGGCCAGTTCCAGTAGTTGCCGCGGTAGGGCGCGCCGAGGGCCCAGAAGGCGGGCCAGTAGCCGGCCGCGGCGGCGCCGGTCACGTTCGGCATCTGAATCCGGCCCTCGATGCGCAGGGTGCCGCCGGCCGGAGCCTTGAAGTCGGCGCGCTTCGTCTCGACGCGCGCGGACGTCCAGTTGCCCGCCCCGTCCCTGAGCGGGGTGATCTTCAGGTTCCCGCTGCCGTCGAGGCTCAGGTTCTGGGCGTCGGCGGTGTAGTTCTGGATCTCGCCGGTGCCCCAGTTGCCCGGACCGCCGGGGTAGCCGTGCCCGGTGTCCACCTGCCAGTTGGCGGCGGACGGCGGGGCGCCGTTCCCGCCGTTGAAGTCGTCGCTCCACTGGAGGTTCCAGCCGGGCGCGGGCGGTACGTCGCCCCGGGCGGTGCCGGCGCTCGTCAGCCCGACGAATCCGGCGACGGCGACGGACATCGCGAGGAAGGCGGCGATCAGGGGGGTGCGGGGGGTGCGGGGTCTGTTTCCGGTGCGGCTCGTTCTCAAGGAACACCTCCGTCGTGGATGGTGCCGAGATGTGTCTGCGAGAGGTTGAGAGCGCTCTCATCTGTTGTTTAGATGAACCCCGAGGACCCGTCAATGACCTGAACGCGTTGAATTCCTGAAGCCTTCGCGGGCCGCCGGCCTACCGCTCGCCGGAGCGACCGCGGGCGTAGAGGGCGGCGACGGCCCGCGTGACCGTGGCGAGCGTCCGCATGTATTCGTACGCGTGCGGCGGCGGGGTCCCGGCGTCCGGCCGGCCGCGCCGGTCGAGCAGCCGGTACGCGGTCCGGTGCAGCTCCCGGACGGGCGCGCTGTCCGTGTCGCCGAGATCCTCCAGCAGCAACAGGCTCAACTGGCCCTGGAGTTGACGCGTCGTCGCGTCCACCCAGGACCGCTCGGGGAGGGCGAGCCCGCGGGCGAGGGCGTGCTCGACGGTACGGGAGATCGTCACCAGATCGACGGGCGGCGCCACATCACCGGACTCGCTCATCGGGCCTCCCGCCTGTGGGGAGTTGTACGGCTCCGAGGGCCATCCTCACTCATGTTCCCCCGCCGCGAGTGTGAACCGCGGGCAGCGCGGGGCCGGTGTCGGCGGGGCTCGTGCACAGCAGGCGGGGGTCCGGTACGCGCGTGGCCACGGGCGCCGCGGGCGACGGCACCAGGGCCACCCCCGCCGAGCACGCCCGCGACCTCGCGGGTGCCGCGCGGCTGCTCGGCGCCACCGACGAGGACGCGCCGGCCGCGATCCGGCACGCCCTCGCGACGGCGGAGGCACCTCGGCCGTTGCCTTGACGCCGACGTCAAGGATTACCGTCGGGGACATGCGCATCGGCGAGCTGGCGGAGCGGGCGGGGACCAGTACCCGCACTCTGCGTTACTACGAGTCCCGCGGGCTGCTGCCCGCCCGGCGTGCGGGGAACGGCTACCGCACCTACGACGACGACGATCTGCGGCTGATCCAGCAGATCCGGACCCTCCAGCACTTCGGGTTCGATCTGGAGCAGACACGCCCGTTCGTGGAGTGTCTGCGTGCCGGGCATCCGGCCGGGGACTCCTGCCCCGCCTCGCTCGACGTGTACCGCGGCAAGCTCGCCGAGCTGGACGAGCTGATCGGCCGGCTCGGCTCGATCCGCGCCCAGGTCGGCGAACACCTCGCGCAGGCCGAAGCTGCCCAGGTCAAGGCCGCCGAGCCCGAGCCGTTGTGCGAGCTGACCATCCACCCGCTCCGAGAGGGAGAAGGCGCATGATCCAGGCAGAGGGCGTCGCCGCGGTGACGGACGCGAGCTTCGAGGACGAGGTACTGAAGGCCGAACTTCCGGTGCTGGTGGAGTTCACCGCGGACTGGTGCCCGCCGTGCCGCCAGCTCGCGCCGGTGCTCAGCGCCGTGGCTGCCGAGGAGGCGGCGCGGCTGAAGGTCGTACAGCTGGACGTGGACACGAATCCGGAGACGATGAACCGGTACGGCGTCCTCGCGATGCCGACCCTGCTGGTGTTCCGCGCCGGCGAGCCGGTGAAGTCGATGGTCGGCGCCCGGCCCAAGCGCCGGCTGCTCCAGGAGCTCGAAGACGTCATCTGACGCCGACCGGAACGGCCCCGCGCACAAAAATACCCCGGCACCGAATTGACGGCCGGGGTATTGCTCTGCGTATATTGGGTGTTTCGACTTTCCTACTTTTCGAAAGTCGAAATCAACTCACAAGGCAAAGCGTATCGGACAGGGGCTGAATTGTCAACCGCGGAATTGCAGGACGAACAGCAATTCGTCTCGCTCCTCCATGAGCGTCTCGATGCGCTCAGGGAGCAGGCCGAAGCCGCCGTGCGCACGTCGATCGGGCAGGTCAGCACCGGTCGGCAGGCCATGGTGGAGCGGGACATCCGGGTCGCCGAGCACTCCGGCACCGTCACCACGCTGAATGCCGTGGAGACCGGGCTCTGTTTCGGCCGTATCGATCTCACCGACGGCGTCACCCATCACATCGGCCGAATCGGAATGCGGCAGGACGACGCGGAACGCACCCCGCTGCTCATCGACTGGCGCGCTCCCGTGGCCCGTCCTTTCTATCTCGCCACCGGCTATTCCACGATGGGTCTGCGCCGCCGCCGCCACATCACCACCGAGGGCCGGCGCGTCACCGCGCTCCACGACGAGATCATGGATCTCTCCGACACCACCCGCACCGGGTACGAGGACCCGGACGGCGACGCCGTACTGCTCGCCGCGCTCGACTCGGCCCGCACCGGCCGGATGACCGACATCGTGCGGACCATCCAGGCCGAGCAGGACCGCATCATCCGCGCGCCGCACCGCGGCGTGCTCGTCGTGGAAGGCGGGCCCGGCACCGGGAAGACCGCCGTCGCGCTGCACCGGGCCGCGTATCTTCTGTACGCGCACCGCGAGCAGCTGGCCAGGCGGGCCGTGCTGATCGTCGGTCCCAACCCGGCCTTCCTCGGATACATCGGCGAGGTGCTGCCCTCCCTCGGCGAGACCGGCGTGCTCCTGGCGACGGTCGGCGAACTCTTCCCCGGCGTACGGGCGACCGCGACCGACACCCCGGCCGCCGCAGCCGTCAAGGGGCGCGCCGAGATGGCGGGCGTGCTGGCCGCCGCGCTGCGCGACCGCCAGCAGGTGCCCGATCCGCACATCGAGATCGAGCACGACGACGGAACGCTCTACCTGGACCGGGCGATGGCGGAGGACGCGCGCGCCCGCGCCCGCGACGTCGGCCTCCCGCACAATCTCGCCCGGCCGCACTTCGCGTTCTCCGTCATCGACTCCCTCACCGAGCAGCTCACCGAGCGGCTCGGCGCCGACCCGTACGGCGGCCCGAACCTCCTCGACGCCACCGATGTCGCTCAGCTCGGCAAGGCGATCGCCACCAGCCCGGCGGTGCAGTCCGCGATCGACGAGCTGTGGCCCACCCTCACCCCCCAGGACCTCATCGCCGACTACCTGGCCGAGCCCGGCCATCTCCCCGACGGAGACGGCGAGTTGATCCGTCGTCGGATCAGCGACGCCGACCACTGGACCGCCGCCGACGTCCCTCTCCTCGACGAGGCCGCGGAGCTGCTGGGCGAGGACGACGCCGCCGCGCGGGCCGCCGCCGAGGCCGAGCGGCGCGAGCGGATCGAGTACGCGCAGGGGGTGCTGGAGCTGAGTTACGGCTCCCGCACCTACGAGTTCGAGGACAAGGAAGAGGAGGAGTCGGAGGTCCTGCTCGCGCACGACCTCATCGACGCCGAACGCCTCGCCGAACGGCAGGAGGAGGCCGACACCCGCAGCGCCGCCGAGCGCGCCGCCGCCGACCGCACCTGGGCGTTCGGCCACATCGTGGTGGACGAGGCGCAGGAACTGTCCGCGATGGCCTGGCGGTTGTTGATGCGCCGCTGCCCGGCCCGCTCCATGACGCTGGTCGGCGACCCGGCGCAGACCGGGGACGTGGCCGGCTGCGACTCGTGGCGGCAGATCCTGCGGCCGTACGTCGGCGACCGCTGGGAGCATGTACGGCTCGGCGTCAACTACCGTACGCCCGCCGAGATCATGGCCGTGGCCGCCGAGGTCAGGCGGCTGGAGGACCCGGCGTTCGAGCCGCCGAGTTCGGTCCGCTCGACGGGAGTCGGGCCGTGGGTACGGGAGGTGAAGCCGGACGACCTCGTCCGTACGGCGGCCGCGAGCGCCCTCGCACACGCGGCCTCGCACGCGGCGGAGCACGGCGCCGACGGACGGCTCGCGGTGATCGCCCCCGCCGCGCTGCTGCCCGCGCTCGCCGCCGAACTCCCCGACGCCTCCTGGGGAGTCGCCCCCGATCTCACCCGGCCGGTCGTCCTGCTCGACCCCCGGCAGGCGAAGGGCCTGGAGTTCGACACGGTGATCGTCGTCGATCCGGAGGCCGTCCTGGACGGCTCACCGCGCGGCGCCAACGACCTGTACGTGGCGCTGACCCGCGCGACGCAGCGACTCGGCATCGTACGGAATGTCACCGTCCGGCCCCGGCTCGCGTACGAGAGCGCCACCGAGGGGCCCACGGGGTCGTGAACCCCGCCCCCGGGCGGGCACGGTCGTCATGTCCACAACGGGGGAGACATGCGCCGTACGAGAAGCCGCGGGAAGCGCGGACGCGGCGTCCCCGCCACGGTGGCGGGGACGCTCGCCGTGGCGGCGACGGTCGTCGCGCTGGTGCTGTCCGCGCAGAACGGGGCGGGATGTGACACGTCCCCGGGCACCCGGCTGAGCACACGTTGCTGAGCCGGGCGGCCGGGGAACTCGGCCCGCCCGGCGTCGTCGTCCACGATGCCGCGCCCGTCCGCGCGCCCGGGGCGGCCGGGAGTACGAGGCCCACCGCACCGGCGCTTGAGGACGAACCGGTCACACCGGCTTCAGCCACAGCGTCGCCAGCGGCGGCAGCGTCAGCTGGATGCTTGCCGGGCGGCCGTGCGCCGGGGTCGCGTCCGGCTTGAGGGTGTCCAGGTTGAACACGTCCCCGCCGCCGTAGCGACCCGCGTCGGTGTTGATGACCTCCGTCCAGCCCGAGATGCCCTCCGGCACCCCGATGCGGTACTGATGCCGCACCACCGGAGAGAAGTTGGAGACGGCGAGCAGCGGCGTGCCCTGCGCGTCGAGGCGCAGGAACGCGAACACGTTGTCCTCCCCGGCGTCCCCCTCCACCCAGGAGAAACCCGCGGGGTCGGTGTCGCGCTGCCAGAGCGCCGGGGTCCGGCCGTAGACCGTGTTCAGGTCGCGCACCAGGTCCCGTACGCCGCGGTGGTCGGCCTCCGCCTCGTACGACGGGTCCAGCAGCCACCAGTCCGGGCCGTGGGCCTCCGACCATTCGGCGCCCTGGGCGAACTCCTGCCCCATGAAGAGGAGTTGCTTGCCGGGATGGGCCCACATGTAGCCGAGATACGCCCGGTGGTTGGCGCGCTGCTGCCACCAGTCGCCGGGCATCTTGGAGACCAACGACCGCTTGCCGTGGACGACTTCGTCGTGCGAGATCGGCAGGACGTAGTTCTCGCTGTACGCGTAGACCATCGAGAACGTCATCTCGCCGTGGTGGTACTTGCGGTGCACCGGCTCCTTGGAGACATAGTCCAGGGAGTCGTGCATCCAGCCCATGTTCCACTTCAGACCGAAGCCGAGACCGCCGAAGCCGCCGGGCCCGATGTGGTGCGTGGCGCGGGTGACGCCGTCCCAGGCCGTGGACTCCTCGGCGATCGTGACGACACCGGGACAGCGGCGGTAGACGGTCGCGTTCATCTCCTGGAGGAAGGCGACGGCGTCCAGATTCTCCCGGCCGCCGTGCTCGTTCGGCGTCCACTCACCGGCCTCACGCGAGTAGTCGAGGTAGAGCATCGACGCGACGGCGTCCACCCGCAGACCGTCGATATGGAACTCCTCGCACCAGTAAGTGGCGTTGGCGACAAGGAAGTTGCGCACCTCGGTGCGGCCGAAGTCGAACTCCAGCGTGCCCCAGTCGGGATGCTCCGCGCGCTGCGGGTCGGCGTGCTCGTACAGCGGCCTGCCGTCGAACTGGGCCAGCGCCCACTCGTCCTTCGGGAAGTGCGCCGGCACCCAGTCCACGATCACGCCGATGCCCGCGCGGTGCAGCGTGTCCACCAGGAAGCGGAAGTCGTCGGGCGTGCCCATGCGGGAGGTCGGGGCGTAGAAGCCGGTGACCTGGTAGCCCCAGGAACCGCCGAAGGGATGCTCGGCGACCGGCATCAGCTCGACATGCGTGAAGCCGAGATCCTTGACGTACGCCGGGAGCTGGAGAGCAAGCTGACGATACGTCAGGCCCGGTCGCCAGGAGGCGAGATGGACCTCGTAGATGGAGAGCGGCGCCTCGTGCACCGGCAGATCGCCGCGGTGCGCCATCCACTCCTCGTCGTGCCACACGTGGTGTGGCTCGGTGACGATCGACGCGGTCGACGGCGGCACCTCGGTGCGCCGGGCCATCGGGTCGGCGCGCAGGGTGTGCGACCCGTCGGGCCGGGTGATGTCGAACTTGTAGAGCGCGCCCTCGCCGACACCGGGCACGAACAGCTCCCACACGCCCGTCGAGCCGAGCGAGCGCATCGGGTAGACGGTGCCGTCCCAGTAGTTGAAGTCGCCCGACACCCGCACGCCCCGCGCGTTCGGCGCCCACACGGTGAAGCGGGTGCCCGTGACGCCCTGGTGCACCATGGGGCGGGCGCCGAGCGCCTGCCACAGCTCCTCGTGCCTGCCCTCGCCGATGAGATGCAGATCGAGATCGCCGAGCGTGGGCAGGAAGCGGTACGGGTCCTGCGTCTCCAGCTCGTCGACCTCGTCGGCGCTGCCTCCGCCCTCCTCGGGCGTGGCCCCGTAGCGCACCAGCAGCGAGTACTCGGGGACCTTGCGCCACGGCAGGACGCCGGAGAAGAAACCGTCCCCGTCGTCGTGCAGTTGGGCCCGCAGCCCCTTGGCGACGACCGTCACGGCCTTCGCGTACGGCCGCAGCGCACGGTAGACGACGCCCCCCTTGCCGGGGTGGGCACCGAGCACGCCGTGCGGGTCGTGGTGCGAGCCGCCGAGCAGCCGGTGCCGGTCGGACTCCGAGAGCGGTGGCGCGGGCCGTACGACATGGCCGCCGGACTCCTCGCGGGGCTTGGGGGCGGTGGGCTCCGGGGTGCCGCCGGCGGGCTTCGCGGCGACCGGCTTGGCGGCGACGGACTCCGGGGCGTCGGACTTCGCGGCGACCGGCTCCGCCCCGGGCGTCCGCGGCGCGGCGGCGTCGGACTTCGGCGGCTTCGGAGCCTTCTCCGACTTGCCCGTCCTGCCCGCCCTGCCGGTCGTGACGGCCTTCTCGCTCCTCGCGGCCTTCTCGGACTTCCCGGGCTTCGCCTCCTTCGCGAGGGGCGCCGCCGCCTCCGGCGTCGCCTTCGCCGGGGGCTCGTCCCGCTTGCGGCGCGCGCCGGCGGGCCTGGCCTCACCAGCGGGGGCCGGGACGCCGTTGGCGGGGAGGCGGGGCTGCGGCTCTGACGGATTCTCGGACGGCGGGCGGGCGGTCACGGGGGCTGCCTCCTCGGCGGGATGACG
>NZ_JARJHW010000162.1:0-16922 GCF_040560175.1 Streptomyces panacea | reverse complement strand
TCAGGGCCTCGGTACGGTGATGCCGTAGCCGTTCTTCAGCAACTCGGGCAGATAGTCCCGGAGCGCGGCCACACTCTGCGAGCGGTCGCCGCCCGCGTCGTGCGACAGCACCACGACCCCGGGCGCCGCCCGGTCGAGCACCGTGCGGACGATCTTCCCGGTGCCGGGCGACTTCCAGTCGAGCGTGTCGACGGTCCAGGCGAGCGGCTCCATGCCGAGGTCGGCGCCGATCTCGAAGGTGTGCCGGTTCCAGGAGCCGTACGGGGCGCGGAACCAGACCGGCGGACGGCCCAGCGTCCGCTCGATCACCTCGCTCGTGCGTTCCATCTCCGCACGGATCTTGGCCGGCCCCAGCTTCGGCAACTCCGGGTGCGACCAGGTGTGGTTGCCCACGATGTGACCGTCGTCGGCCATCTCGCGGAGCAGGTCCCGCTGGTCCGCGGCCATCTCGCCGCAGACGAAGAACATCGCCCGTACGTCGTGGGCGCGCAGCGTCCTGAGGATGCCGGGGGTGTAGTGCGGATCGGGCCCGTCGTCGAAGGTGAGCACCATCGAGCGGCCCAGGTCCGGCATCTCCAGGAAGGGCTCCTTGCGTACGGGAAGCCTGGCCGGCCGTTGGCCGGGCGGCTGGAACTCCGTCATGGGGCTCAGCCTGTAGGCCGACGGCCGGCGGGGCAAGGCCCCCGCCTGCGGTCCGGCCGCCGGGGGACCCCCCGGACGGCTCCCGGTGGCCGGACGGCCCGGCGTCTGGGCTTCGCCCGCGGTCAGTAACCGGGTGAGCCCGACGGCCCCGAGGACGGCGGCGACACGAAGCGCCGCACGGCGCCCCGGAATCATCTGGTCCTTTTTGATGGCTTCCATGATCAATGGCTCGCACGGCCGGTGCGTCCTGTCCCTCACCGACACCACGGAGGCCGGGGAAAGCACCCGATGGGATGAACCGATGAGCTTCAGCGACGCCGGACCGGCGGGACTCCGCCGCGCCGGACCAACGGGAAGGGCAACGTCTCACGGATGGTCAGGCCGGTGAGGAACATGACGAGCCGGTCCACGCCGACGCCGAGGCCGCCGGTGGGCGGCATCGCGTACTCCAGCGCGTCCAGGAAGTCCTCGTCGATCTCCATGGCCTGCGGGTCGCCGCCCGCGGCGAGCAGCGACTGCGCGGTGAGCCTGCGGCGCTGCTCCACGGGGTCGGTCAACTCCGAGTAGGCGGTGCCCAGTTCCGTACCGAAGGCGACGAGGTCCCATCGCTCGGCAAGGCGGGGGTCGCGGCGGTGCTGACGGGTGAGCGGGGAGACCTCCGTCGGGAAGTCCTTGTAGAAGGTGGGCAGCTGGGTCCGCTCCTCCACCAGACGCTCGTACATCTCCAGCAGGACGTCACCACGGGTGTCGCGCGGGGTGTGCGGGATGCCCACGCGGTCGCACAGGCGGCGCAGCGTCTCCTCGCCGGTGTCGGGACCGATCTCCTCGCCGAGGGCGTCGGACAGGGCGCCGTGGACCGTCCTGACGGGCCAGGGGCCCGAGATGTCGTGCGCCACGAGCCCGCCGTCGTCGCCCACCGTGTGGGCCACCGGGGAGCCGAAGACGGCGGTGGCCGCGCCCTGGATCAGTTCGCGGGTCAGGTCGAGCATCACGTCGTAGTCGGCGAACGCCTGGTAGGCCTCCAGCACGGTGAATTCGGGGTTGTGCTTGTAGGACACGCCCTCATTACGGAAGGTGCGTCCCAGTTCGAAGACCTTCTCCATGCCGCCGACGCAGAGCCTCTTGAGATACAGCTCGGGCGCGATCCTCAAGTAGAGGTCGAGGTCGTAGGCGTTGCTGTGGGTGGTGAAGGGGCGGGCGTTGGCGCCGCCGTGGATCTGCTGGAGCATCGGCGTCTCGACCTCCAGATAGCCGCGGTCGAGCAGCCCCTGACGCAGCGCCTGGACGGCGGTGGAACGGGACCGTACGACCGACCTGGCGGCCGGGCGGGACACCAGGTCGACATGGCGGCGGCGGACCCTGGCCTCGGGGTCGGCGAGCCCCCGGCGCTTGTCCGGCAGCGGGCGCAGGCACTTGCCGGTGAGCTGCCAGCGCGTCACGAAGACGGTCAGCTCGCCCTTGTCGCTGTGTCCGACCTCGCCGGTGGCGGTGAGCTGGTCGCCGAGGTCGATGTCGGCGGCGAAGCGCTCCAGGGGCGGCGAGGTGCCGGCGTCGCGGGTGAGGGCGAGCTGGAGGTCGCCGGACCAGTCGCGCAGGACGGCGAAGAGGATGCCGCCGAAGTCGCGTACGGCCATCACGCGTCCGGCGACGGTGACCTGAACGCCGGTGCGCCCGCCGGGCGCGGCGACGGGGTGCGCGGCCCGGATCCCGGCCAGCGTGCCGGTGCGCGGGGCGACGCCGACCGGGTAGGGGTCGACGCCCTCGGCGCGCAGCCGAGCCAGCTTGTCGTGGCGGACGCGTACCTGTTCGGGCAGGCGCTGTTCGTGGGTCGCCCGCTCGGTGTCGGGGCCGGTGAGCCGGAGGTCTTCGACGGCGGGGAGTCCGGCGGTCGTCGTGGGCACGGTGACGCCCTTGGCGCCGGGTCCGGGCCGCCCCCTGCCCCAGAGCCGGCGCAGGCTCGGTACGGGGAGGAAGCCCTCGGCGATCCCGGAGGCGAGGCCGACGCGGGCGAGGGAGCCGGCGTCGGCGTAACAGAGGAAGCGGGGATACCAGACGGGCTGGTACTTGACGTTGGAGCGGTAGAGCGCTTCGAGCTGCCACCACCGGGAGAAGAAGAGCAGCAGTCCGCGCCAGAGCCTGAGCACCGGTCCCGCGCCGATGCGGGCGCCTTCTTCGAAGGCCGACCGGAAGACGGCGAAGTTCAGGGAGATCCGGCGTACGCCGAGTTCGGGGGCGTACGCGCACAGTTCGGCGACCATGAACTCCATGACGCCGTTGGGGGCGGCCCGGTCACGGCGCATCAGGTCCAGTGAGATGCCGTCCCGGCCCCAGGGCACGAAGGAGAGCAGCGCGATGAGGGCGCCGTCACCGTCGGACGCCTCGACGAGCAGACAGCCGCCGTCGGCGGGGTCGCCGAGCCGGTCGAGCGCCATGGAGAAGCCGCGTTCGGTCTCGGTGTCGCGCCAGGCGTCGGCCCGGTCGACGACCTGCCGCATCTCGTCCTCCGTAAGGAGGGCGTGGCGGCGTACGCGAACGGTGGCCCCGGTCCTGCGGACCCGGTTGACGGCCTGTCGGGTGACGCGCATGTCGCGCCCGCCGAGGTCGAAACGGTCGACGCGCAGGATCGCCTCGTCGCCTAGCTGGATGGCACCGAGCCCGGCGCGCGCGTAGACGGTCGCGCCCTCCTCGGAGGCCCCCATGACGGCCGGTGCCCAGGCGTGGTGCCTGGCGACGTCGAGCCAGGCCTCGATGGCGGGTGTCCAGGCCTCGCGGTCGCCGAGGGGGTCACCGCTGGCGAGGCAGACGCCCGTCTCGACGCGGTAGGTGACGGCCGCCTTGCCGCTCGGCGAGAAGACGACGGCCTTGTCGCGGCGGGTGGCGAAGTAGCCGAGCGAGTCCTGGGAGCCGTACGCGCCGAGGAGCGCCCGGATGCGGGGTTCCTCGTCGCCGTGGAGGGCGGCTTCCATGCGCTGCGAGCGGAAGAGGGTGGTGGCGGCGGCGAGGAGGGCGAGCGCGCCGAAGAGGCCGAGGAGGAAGAAGAGGGTGTGGGGCGGTCTGCCGTCGAAGTCGCCCGCGGAGACGAGTCCGCCGAGCACCCGGTTCGCGGCCCAGGCGAGCCGCTCGCCGTTCGACAGGGAGCCGGGGAAGAGTTCGACGAGACCCCAGCCCGCCAGGACACCGGCGGCGAGGCCGAGCACCAGGACGAGCAGCGCCCGGGGCAGGGAGCCGCGCCGGCTCGCCGCGTAGAAGTGAGTGCGCGCCAGGACCAGTACGACGAGTGCGGCGCCGCACAGGACGAAGTTGGGGAGCCAGGACCACTGGGCGAAGGCGAGGAGCAGGACGTCGACCGCGACCAGCAGCGACAGATAGCCGACGACCAGCCACCAGGCGGCCTTCTTGCGGGACGCGACGGCGGTGGCCAGCAGGAGGAGGAAGACGGCGTAGGCGAGGTTCGCGCTGACCGGGACGGCGACGTCGTCGAGGAAGCCGGAGACGGGCCGCAGCGCGCGCCGGAGTGCGGGGATGAGAGCGATGAGCACGCAGTAGAGGCCGAGCCCGCCGAAGAACATCGCGAACGCGCCGGGCACCCGGCTCAGAAACGGCCCCCGGCCCCGGCTTCCTGCCGCGCGGCCCGCCGGGGCACCCTCCACGCTGACGCTCATACGTCGCACTCTAGGGCCTGTCCGACAAATCCTGCCCGGCCGGAACGGTTCGTCACCACCGCCGGGCGGACCCCCGCAGGGGCGCCGTCCGCGAGCCGATAGCCTCGCTGCCGTGACGGATCAGCAGCCCTCCCCCTTCGAACGCGGAACCGACGGCCCCAAGGTGATCGTCGCCGGGGTGGACGGCTCCGAGTCGTCCCTCCGCGCGGCGGCGTACGCCGGTGGTCTCGCCCGACGGCAGAACGCCCTGCTCGCCATCGTCTACGTCCAGCCGCTGATGTCGTCGGGGGCCGCGCTCGGCGCGCCCGTCGCGGACACGACCGGGGAGATCGCCGAGAGTCTCGCGGAGCAGATCCGCACCAGCGCGGAGCAGGTCAGAGGTATCTGGGACGTCCGCTGGGAGTTCCACACCCTGCGCGGCGACCCCTACAACGGGCTGGTCACCGCGGCCGACGACCTCAAGGCGGACGCCGTGGTGGTGGGCGCGTCGGAGTCGGCGGGGCACCGGTTCATCGGCTCCGTGGCGGTGCGGCTGGTCAAGGCGGGCCGCTGGCCGGTGACGGTGGTCCCGTAGAAAGCCTCGCGGGCGACGGGCGTCACCGAAGCCAACGGGCTCAACCGGCTCAACGGCCCATCGTGAGACCGTCCTTGGCGGCGCCGCGCCCGAGGACCGCCGTCTCGATCGCCGACCGCGTGGCCCGGTAGTCGTCCCTCGACGGGTCGTCGTCCAGCGCCTGGGACAGATTGACCACCCGTCCGACGGTGTTGTCCATGGTCTGCGGGATGAACTCCGCCTTCGTGACGGGCCAGCGCTCGCCCTCGGCGGCGGGTGGCGCGAAGGTGAACCGGCCGATCGAGCCCTGGGTGCCGCGCGGGTCGAACTGCCCGGCGTTGTTGATCATCTCACCGGCGATCTGGTCGCCCATGCCGTAGATGATCCAGGTGCCGTTGACCTTCTCGTACGCCTGCGGGGCGTGCACGTGCGTGCCGATGATCAGGTCGATGTCGGGGCGGCCGTCGGTGGTGGACGCGGTGAGCCGTTCGCCGAGGCGCAGTTGCTTCTCGTCGGGCGCCGTCTCCCACTCCGTACCCCAGTGCATGCTCACGACGACGACGTCGGCGCCCGCCGCGCGGGCGGCCCGCGAGTCGGCGACGATCCTCTCCTCGTCGATCAGGTCGACGGCCCAGGGCTGCCCCTCGGGCAGCGGGTTGCCGTTGGTGTCGTACGTGTACGCCAGTTGGGCGACCTTCGCGCCGCCGGCGTCGAGCAGCGCGGGCCGGGTGTCCTCCTCGGCCGAGCGCGCCGAACCGGCGTGCCCGACCCCGGCCTTGTCGAGCGCGCCGAGCGTGCGGCTGATCCCGTCGGCGCCGGCGTCCAGGGTGTGGTTGGACGCGGTGGAACAGGAGTCGTAGCCGGTCGCCTGGAGCGCGGCGGCGATCTCGGGCGGTGACTTGAACGACGGGTAGCCGGTGAAGGGCCCGCCCTCGGGGCCGTACACCGTCTCCATGTGACAGATCGCCACATCGGCGGCCGAGACGACGGGCTTCACCCCGGCGAGCATGGGTACGAAGTCGTGGCCCGCGCCGCCCGCGTCCACATTCGCCCTGCTGATGACGGAGTCGTGCGGCAGGACGTCCCCGGAGGCGACGAGCGTGAACCCGCGCCGCGGCGCCGCGCCTCCCGCCGCCGAAGGGCCGGGCCCGGTGGCGCTCCCGACGGGCCGGTCGGGGATCGGGGCCGCCGTGCCGGGCCCGGCGCATCCCGCTGTCGAGCCGAGCAGCAGGGCCGCGGCGGCCACCGTTCCGTGTCGCATGCGCGTCGTCATCGGTCAGGCTCCTTCATCGGCAAGGAAGGCGACCAAACGGTCAAAGCATGCATTCTTCATATTAATATGATTAATGCTGCGAACCCGACGAAGTGCCCGAAATGGACGAAAGGGATCGCCCGGACCGTTCACCGCACCACTCGCCGCGCGGAGCGACCGCTCGTCGCAGACCCTTGTGAGCCGTCTGTCCCCGGACCCACCGGATGCGTTCCGATACGCCGACGGCAGCGAAGCCGACGCCGACGACCTCCGCGGAAGGGACGTTCACGATGACCACCGCCACGGCCACGGCGACGACCGACGAGCGGGCGCTGACGGAGTTGCAGCGCGAGCACGGCCCCGCGCTGCTGCACTTCCTGCTCGGTCTGACCTACGGCGACCGGCAGCGCGCCGAGGATCTGCTCCAGGAGACGCTGGTCCGCGCCTGGCAGCACCCGGAGGCGTTCGAGGGCCCCTACGAGTCCATGCGGCCCTGGCTCTTCACGGTGGGCCGCCGGCTGGCGATCGACGCCCGCCGCTCACGCCTCGCCCGCCCGGCCGAGGTCAGCGACGGCGTCCTCGAAGCCACCCCGGAACCCGGCGATCCCACCGAACGCTCCGTCGCCGCGCTCGACGTGCGCGAGGCGGTGAAGGCGCTGAGCCCGGAGCACCGCGCCGTACTCGCGCAGATCTACTTCAAGGGGCTGAGCGTGGTCGAGGCCGCGCAGGTGCTCGGCATTCCGGCCGGCACCGTCAAGTCCCGCTCCTACTACGCGCTGCGCGCCCTCGGCCGCTCCCTGCCCGGCTACCACAGGTCCTCCTCGTCCAAGAGTGCGAGGAGCGCCGCGCCATCGGCCACCTCCGCATAAGCGGCGGCGCAGCTCGCGCAGCCGTCCAGGTGCCCCGAGACCAGCCGGTCCTCCTCGGGCGTGAGAGCTCCCAGCGCGTACGCACCGAGCCGCGACCGCACATGCCGGTCACCGTCGGCCTCACCCGTCACAATCGCCTCCGGTCCGCTGTCCGATCCTGCTCTTCTGGCCACGCTGGGCACCGGCCGCCGGTTCAATGCTCCGTGAAGCAGCGTCCCCGGAGCGGAAGGAAGGCGGAAAACGATGCGTCCGGAACGTTATGACGAAGGCGGTGGTGGCGGCCTGCTCGTCCCCATGGCATGGATGTACGCGGAGTACATCGCCGACGAACTACTGCGCACCGGCGACCTGATGCCGCCCACGACACTTGAGTACCGGGCGGGTCGCGACGCCCTCGCCCTGACCATCTTCCTGTCCGACGGGCCGGTCGGCGGACCCGGCGGCGTGGCGCGGATGGCCGAGTGGCGGACGCTGACCGCGTACGGCACCGGTTGGCGTGAATGGGTCTGTCACCAGCTCGACCTGCTGGAGACCCGCGCGTGCCAGGCGGAAAGGTCCGGCACCGCCCGCCCCGATCCGGACCTGGAGCTGGCCCTGGGCGCCTGGCGGTGGCTGGAGGAGACCGAACTGCTGGCCCCCGATCTGGACGCGGTGGGCGCGCCGGGCGGCGAACCCCTCACGGGCGGCGGCGACACGGAGCGGCACGAGGAGGACGGGCCGCAGGTGTGGACCCCGGCGTGGCAGCTCGGTCTGCCGCTGGGGCATCTGGCGATCCAGCTGTTCTGAAGGTCGGACGCCGTGCACGCCGGTCCGGGCATCACGTGCCGTGCACGCCCGCGCGGTACTTGGGGATCCGTACGGTGATCCGCATCCCCGCCCCCACCCCCGTCTCGATGACGAGCCCGTAGTCGTCCCCGTACACCTGGCGCAGCCGCTCGTCCACGTTGAGCAGTCCGATGCCCGTGGACGGACCGCCCTCGCCGCGCAGGATCTGGCGCAGCCGCTCCGGGTCCATCCCCACCCCGTCGTCCTCGATGACGACCTCCGCCTCCGAGCCGGCGTCGAGCGCGCTGATGGTGATGTGGCTCATCGTGATCTTGCCTTCGAGGCCGTGCTTGACCGCGTTCTCGACGAGCGGCTGGAGACAGAGGAACGGCATCGCGACAGGCAGCACCTCGGGCGCGACCTGGAGGGTGACCGACAGCCGCTCGCCGAAGCGGGCCCGGACGAGCGCCAAGTACTGGTCGATGGAGTGCAGTTCGTCGGCGAGGGTGGTGAAGTCACCGTGCCTGCGGAACGAGTAGCGGGTGAAGTCGGCGAATTCCAGGAGCAGTTCGCGGGCGCGCTCGGGATCGGTGCGGACGAACGAGGCGATGGCGGCCAGCGAGTTGAAGATGAAGTGCGGCGAGATCTGGGCGCGCAGCGCCTTGATCTCCGCCTCGATCAACTGGGTGCGGGAGCGGTCGAGTTCGGCGAGTTCCAGCTGTACGGAGACCCAGCGCGCGACCTCCCCGGCGGCCCGCGCGAGGACGGCGGACTCCCGCGGGGCGTACGCGACGAGTGTGCCGAGCACCCGGTGGTCGACGGTCAGCGGCGCGGCGACCCCCCAGCGCAGCGGGCAGTCGAGGTCGCCGCAGCCGCTGGCGAAGGCCGTGTCGCGCCCGCTGGCGAGCAGGGCCTGCACATGGTCCATCACATGCTTGCCGTGGTGCTCGCCGAGGCCGTCCCAGGCGAGCACCCGGTCCCGGTCGGTGAGGCAGAGCGCGTCCGTCCCGAGCAGCGACCGCAGCCGGCGGGCGGCCTTGCCCGCGCTCTCCTCGGTGAGTCCGGCGCGCAGGGGCGGCGCGGCGAGCGACGCGGTGTGCAGGGTCTCGAAGGTGGCGTGCTCGACGGGCGTACCGACGTCGCTGGTCCGGTCCGGGCGTCCGCGTCCGCCACGGCGGCCGAGCAGGAAGCCCCCGGCGAACAGCGGCGCGGCGAGCACGAGCAGGATCGCGAGGGCCGCGCCGCTCATCGGGGGCCTCCTCTGGCGCGGGGCATCAGGGCCTCCGGGAGATGGAAACGGGTCATGGCCGCCTTGGTCCCGGGCGGTATCCGCGACCGGGTGGCCAGCGACACCAGGATCATCGCGAGGAACCCGACGGGCACCGACCAGACGGCGGGCCAGGCGAGCAGGGCGTGCGGCCAGCCCGAACGTACGGCGCCGCTGACCGTGATCCCGATGGCCACCAGCGCCGAGCCGCCGCCGAGGAGCAGTCCGGCGATGGCGCCGGGCGGGGTGAGCCGCCGCCACCAGATGCCGAGCACCAGCAGCGGGCAGAACGACGAGGCGGAGACGGCGAAGGCCATCGCGACGGCGTCGGCCACCGGCATGCCGCTCACCACCAGCGAGCCGCCGAGCGGGACGAGGATCGCGAGCAGCGTGGCCAGCCGGAAGTGCCGTACGCCGCGCGAGGGCAGCACGTCCTGGGTGAGCACCCCGGCGACGGCCATGGTCAGACCGGAGGCGGTGGAGAGGAACGCGGCGAAGGCGCCGCCCGCGACGAGGGCACCGAGCAGATCGCCCGCCGTGCCCCCGATGACCAGGTCGGGCAGCAGCAGCACGGCGGCGTCGGCATCCGTACCGAGGGCGGGCGCGGGCGCGTACAGCCGCCCGAGCGCGCCGTACACCGGCGGCAGCAGATAGAAGCCGCCGATCAGGGCGAGGACGCCGACGGTGGTGCGGCGGGCCGCCCGGCCGTTGGGGCTGGTGTAGAAGCGGACCACGACGTGCGGCAGTCCCATGGTGCCGAGGAAGGTGGCGACGATCAGTCCGTACGTCGCGTAGAGGGGGTGGTCCGCGCGGCTCGACATCTCCGTGAGGTCGAAGTCGATCGGGGGCCGCCCGTCGCCCTGCCAGGCCAGCAGCAGGAAGATCGCCGGGACAAGCAGGGCCGTGAGCTTGAGCCAGTACTGGAAGGCCTGCACGAAGGTGATGCTGCGCATGCCGCCCGCCGCGACGGCCACCACGACGACGACGGCCACGAGGACGGCGCCGAACCAGTTCGGCGCGCCGGTCAGGATCTCCAGCGTCAGGCCCGCCCCTTGGAGCTGCGGCACCAGATAGAGCCAGCCCGCGCCGACGACCAGCGCGCTGACCACGCGCCGCGCGGGACGCGACTCCAGGCGCCCTTCGGCGAAGTCGGGGAGGGTGTACGCGCCGGAGCGGCGCAGCGGGGCGGCGACGAAGATCAGCAGGACCAGATAGCCGGCGGTGTAGCCGACCGGGTACCAGAGCATGTCCGGGCCGTGCAGCAGGAGCAGTCCCGCGATGCCGAGGAAGGAGGCGGCGGAGAGGTATTCGCCGCTGATCGCGGCGGCGTTGAGGCCGGGCCGTACGGTGCGGGAGGCCACGTAGAAGTCGGAGGTGGTGCGGGATATGCGCAGGCCGAAGCCGCCGACGAGGACGGTGGCGACCACGACGGCGGCGACGGCCGTCACCGTCCAGGTCTGGCTCACGGCAGCGGCCGGCCCTTCACGAGCCGGGCGAAGTCCCGCTCGTTGCGCTCCGCGCGCCGTACGTACCACCAGGCCAGCAGGGTCAGCAGCGGATAGGCGGCGACGCCGAGGACCACCCAGACGACGGTGGTGTCGCGCAGCGCGGCGAAGGCGAGCGGGAGTGTGCCGACGACCGTGGCGAGCAGTGCGAACGCGGTGAGCCCGGCACGGAGTTGGCTGCGCATGAGGGAGCGGACGTAGGCGTCGCCGAGCGCGGTCTGCTCGTCGATCTCGGCCTGGGCGCGGTAGCGGGGCAGGGGGCGTACGCGGCGGGGCTCGCCGGTGACGACCTCGCGCTTGGGGGTGGGGTCGGCGGTCATGCTCTCCCCTCCCCTCGTGCCTCAGGCGTCGCCGCGGTGCCAGGGCCGGAGTGTAAGCGGACCGTCAAGGCGGAGGGAAGCCCCGGCACTCCCCCGTACTGCCCGCGAAGGGCCTGGTCAGCGGCCGGGCAGCCGCATCAGCAGATCGCGTACGGCCCTGGCGTGCCGCCTGCTGACGGCCAGTTCCGCGCCGCCGACGCGCACGCTCATGGCGCCCGCGTCGAGGCGCAGTTCGTCGATACGGGCGAGGGCGACGAGATGGCGGCGGTGGATGCGTACGAAACCGCGGGATCGCCAGCGCTCCTCCAGCGTGGTGAGCGGAATACGCACCAGATGACTGGCGGTGTCGGTGTGGAGTCTGGCGTAGTCGCCCTGGGCCTCGGCGTAGACGATGTCGGCGACGGGGACGAAGCGGGTCACGCCGCCGAGCTCGACGGGGATCTGGTCGGGGGAGGTGTCCACGACGGGGCCGCGCTCCCCCACCAGTTCGGCGACGCGCCGGACGGCCTCGGCCAGCCGCTCCCTGCGGACGGGCTTGAGCACGTAGTCGACGGCCTTGAGGTCGAACGCCTGGACGGCGAAGCCCTCGTGGGCGGTGACGAAGACGATCAGCGGGGGTTCGGCGAAACCGGCCAGGAGCTTGGCGACGTCCAGCCCCGTCAGCCCCGCCATGTGGATGTCGAGGAAGACGACGTCCACGGCGGCCGGGTCGTCGGGACCGGCGTCGAGGGCGGCCCCGATACGGCGCAGCGCCTCGGTCGCGCTCGTGGCGCCCTCGGCGCCGCGGACGCGCGGGTCGGCGCGCAGGAGGTACAGCAACTCTTCGAGGGCGGGCTCTTCGTCGTCCACGGCCAGTACACGCAGCATGACGGGGAAGTTTAGGTGCTGTGGACTGCGGTGGGCCCGGATCGGAGTGGGGAGAAGGCTGTCGTCTTGAGTGATTTGCCGTCGCGCCCCGTATCAGGAGGCATGCGGACACCGGAGATCCATCGCGACGTCGGCGCCTACGCACTCGGCGTGCTCGACGCGGCCGATGCCTTCCGCTTCGAGGACCATCTCATGGACTGCCCCCACTGCACACTGCTGTTGGGCGATTTCGACGCGGTGCGCGGTCAGCTCGACGAGTTCACGCGGCAGACCCCGGAGCGGGTGGCCCCCTTCGTGTCGGCGGGGCCGGAGCTGTTGCACCGGATGCTCGAAGGGACGGCCGCCCGGCGGCGGGTGAGCCGCAGACGGCGCCTCGCCCTGGTCGCGGCGGCGGTGGTGATCGCGGTGGGCGGCCCGTTCGCGATCGTGGACGCGCAGCGGGGTGACGGGTCCCCGACGGCGCCGACGGCCGAGCGGTGGACGGCGACGGACCGCAGGACCGGGACGGCGGCCGTCGTGACGGCGGCGGAGAAGGGCTGGGGCACGGATGTCGCGCTGGAGCTGTCGAAGTCGGCGGCGGCCGGGGTGTGCGCGCTGATCGCCGTGGGCCGTGACGGGTCGGAGGAGACCGTGATGACCTGGTCGGCCCGTGGCGACAGCGGCGGTCCGATGGTCACGTGGGGCGGCGCCGCGCTGCGGCCGTACCAGATCGACAGGTTCGAGGTACGGACGGCCGACGGGCACCGGCTGATGACAGTACGGGGCGGGTGACGGTACGAGGGGGGCTGACGCCGCGGCTCGGGCGGGCTACTTGAGGAAGCGGGACGTCCTGCGGTCGGCGAGCGGTTTGCCGCCCGTCTGACAGGTCGGGCAGTACTGGAGCGAGGAGTCGGCGAAGGCGACCGACCTGATGGTGTCGCCGCAGACCGGACACGTCTCGCCCGCCCGGCCGTGCACCCGCAACCCGCTCTTCTTCTCGGCCTTGAGCCGCCCCGCGGCGACGCCGCGCGAGCGCTCGATCGCCGAGTTCAGCGTCGTGCGCATCGCGTCGTGAAGGACGGTGATCTCGTCGTCGCTCAGATTGTGGACCGGCTTGAAGGGCGACATCTTCGCCGCGTGCAGGATCTCGTCGCTGTACGCGTTGCCGATGCCCGCGATCAGCCGCTGGTCCCGCAGGGCGCCCTTGAGCTGCCGTCGTTCCCCCGCGAGCAGCGCGGCGAGTGCGTCCCGGTCGAAGGCGTCGTCGAGCGGGTCGGGGCCGAGGCTCGCGATGGCGGGCACCTCGAAGGGGTCCCGGACGAGATGGACGGCGAGCCGCTTGGTGGTCCCGGCCTCGGTCAGGTCGAAGCCGTCGCCCTCGGCCAGGACGGTCCGCAGCGCCAGCGGCCCCTTCCCCGGGCGTGGCGGCGTCGCGGGGAACTCGTCCTTCCAGCGCAGCCAGCCGGCGCGGGCCAGATGGATCGCGAGATGGAGCCCGGAGTCGCCCGCCACGATGTCGAGCCACTTGCCGTGGCGCTCGATCGCGCTGACGGACGCCCCCGCCAGGGCGGTGAGCGGCGGGTCGTACGTCTTGAGGACGTTGATCGTCAGGGGCAGGACCCGGACGATCTCCCTGCCGACCAGATGGCCGTCGAGGAACTCACGCAGCGCTTCGACTTCGGGGACTTCCGGCATGCTCCCAGGGTGCCGCAGCGCCGGGCCGAACGCCCGGCGGGCGCGGTCTCAGAGGCCGTAGACCGCCGTGGCCGTCCCGCCGAAGACCGCCCGTCGCTCGTTTCCGCTCAGTTCCGCGGTCAGCGTGCGGGTGACGTCCACGACCTCGGCGTACGAGGCGGCCAGCCGGCACACCGGCCAGTCCGAGCCGAACATCAGACGTGCGGAGCCGAACGCGTCGAGCACCGTCTCGGTGTACGGGCGCAGCGTGTCCGCCGTCCAGGAGTCCCACTCGGCCTCGGTGACCATCCCGGAGACCTTGCAGACGGCGTTCGGCCTGGCGGCCAGCGCCCGGATGTGGCCCGCCCAGGGTTCGAGGCCGCCGGAGGCGACGGGCGGCTTGCCGAGGTGGTCGAGTACGAAGGTCAGTTGGGGCAGCAGTGCGGTGACGGCGGTCGCCGCCGGGAGCTGGTGGGGCAGGACGACCAGGTCGTACGCGAGCCCGGCGGCGGCCACGGCGGCGAGCCCGCGCGTCACGTCGCGGCGCAGCAGCCACTCGGGGTCGGGCTCGCCCTGGACCTGGTGCCGGATGCCCACGAGCTTGTCGCCGCCGGGCAGTTCGCGCAGCGCGGCGAGAGTGTCGGCGATGTCGGGGGCGGTGAGGTCGGTCCAGCCGACGACACCGGCGATCAGCTCGCTCGCGTCGGCGAGGGCGAGGAATTCGGGGGTCTCCTCGGGGACGGTGACGGTCTGGACGAGGACGGTGGCGCCGACACCTGCCGCGTGGGCCTCGGGGGCGAGATCGGCGACGCCGAAGTTCCGCCGGATGGGTGCCATGGCGGGCCCGGTGATCCAGTCCTGGTCACGTACGGACAGGTCCCAGACGTGGTGGTGGGCGTCCACGACGGGTGCGGAGGCCGTCGGCCGCCGGGGTGTCGGTCGGGTCGGCGCCGCGCTCATCGGGCGTCGCCCTCCAGCAGACCACCGGCGCGCAGGTCGTCCCAGAGCGCGTCGGGGACCGTGCGGCCGTACATGTCCGCCGCGTCGCGGACCTCGTCGGCGGAGCGCGTCCCGACGAGAACACTCGCGACGGCCGGATGACGCAGCGGGTAGGCGATGGCGGCGGCGCGCAGCGGGACACCGTGCCGCTCGGCGACGGACTTGATGCGCAGGGCGCGTTCCAGGAGTGCGGGCGGCGCGGCCGTGTAGTCGTACGTCGCGCCGGGGCGCGGGTCGGCGAGCAGCCCGGAGTTGAAGACACCGCCGACTACCACGCTCCGCCCGCGCTCGGCGGCCTCCGGCAGCAGTTCGGCGAGGGCGGACTGGTCGAGGAGTGTGTAGCGACCGGCGCACAGGACAACGTCGACGTCCGTGTCGCGAAGGAAGCGTGTGAGTACGGCCGTCTGGTTCATTCCGGCGCCGATCGCGCCGACGACTCCCTCGGCGCGCAGCCGCTCCAGAGCGGGGTACGCCTGCCCGAAGGCCTCGGCGACGTGCTCGTCCGGGTCGTGCAGGTAGACCGTGTCGATCCGGTCGGTGCCGAGCCGCTCCAGGCTGTCGTCGATGCTGCGCCGTACGCCGTCGGCGCTGAAGTCCCAGACCCGTCGGTGCGTGGCGCGTACGGCGAAGCCGTTGGCCAGGTCGTCGCCGTCCGCGAACGGCAGGGGCTCCAGCAGCCGGCCCACCTTGGTCGACAGCGTGTACTCGGCGCGGGGCCGGGAGCGCAGGGCCTCACCGAGCCGGCGTTCGGCGAGGCCGATGCCGTAGTGCGGCGCGGTGTCGAAGTGGCGGATGCCCGCGTCCCAGGCGGCGTCGACCGCCGCGGCGGCCCGCTCCGGTTCGACGGGGGTGTAGAGATTGCCGATCCCGGCCGATCCGAAGGAGAGCTCGGATACGCCGACCTCGCCGCGTCCGAGCGTGTTCTGCCGCATTGCGCTGTGCCTCCCGAAGTTGACCCCCAGAATATTCATCGGATGACTGGGTGGCGTCAACACCTCCGGGACCTCGAAGTCCACCGCGTACCGGACCGTGTCCTTTCGGCCCTTGCGGGATCGAGGGCACCGGCGGGCGGCTCATGCGTGGCGGGAATTGTGGCGGGAATTGTCCGACCTATCACGCCAAGTCTGCCCCGGCGGCCACAGCGGTCCCGGTGGGCGCCGCCAGGCGGAGCAGGACATTCAGCTCCTCGTTCATGTTCTTCGCCAGCCGGTCGAGGTCCGGGACGGCCTTGCCGTCGGCGACGAGACCCACGTGGACCTGACCGCCGTAGGTCGTCAGCCCCACGGCCAGGGACTGACCGCGCGCCAGGGGCGCCATCGGATAGATCTCGCGCAGCGGGCAGCCGCCGAACGACAGCGTCGCGCGCGGCAGCGGCACGCTCGTCACCAGCACGTCGAAGAGGATCCGGGCGGCGCCGCCCGCGAACGGGGCGCCGAGCCGGTGCGCGAGCGGGTGCAGCTGTCCGGCGAGTACGGCCACCGCTCCGGCACCCCGCGAGGGCCCGTCCTTCTTGTTGCGGTCCATGGCCTCGCGCACGGCGGCGAGCCGGGACAGCGGGTCGGGCTCGGAGACCGGCAGACCCAGGAGGTACGCGGAGAACATGTTGCCCGAACCGGAGCTGCCGCCCGCGCCCGCGCCCTGCCGGGCCCGGCTGGGCCGACGCCCCGAGACCGGCACCAGGGCGCGCGGGTCGGAACGCGGATCGGAGTCCGGCAGCCGCTCACCCCGCTCCAGCATCCAGCGCCGCAGGGCGCCCGCCACGGTGGCGAGCAGGACGTCGTTGACCGTGCCTCCGTGCTCCTTGCGCACCCGACGTACGTCCTCCAGCGCGAGCACGGCGGTGGCGAGGCGCCGGGTGCCGCTGGAGCCGGCCACGAGGGCGGTCGTGGCGCGCAGGTCGAGCCGGCTGGCGCGGACGACCGAGGCGCCGATCCCGAGCGCCCTGCCCAGCTCGCCGAGCCGGTCCTTCGCCCGGTCGGCCACCTGCGAGGGGCCGGGCAGCCGGGAGCGGGGCGGCGCGGGGCGGGCGCGCCGGGCGCCGGCGGCGCGCGCGTCGGCGATCTGGTCGAAGATCCCGGCGCCGATGGCCACGGCGCGCATGCCGTCCGCGAGCGCGTGGTGCAGCTTCACCAGTACGGCGAAGGGGCGCCCGGCCGCCGTGCCGCCGGACGTCGCGACGCGCGTCGCGGCGTCGCCCGTCAGGAGGTACATCTCCCAGGGCGGGATGCCGCGCTCCAGCGGCCGTTCCATCAGTTCCCCGGCGAGCCGCGCGGTCTCCTCGGCGAAGTCTCCGGGCGGCAGTGCCAGGTGCCTGACGTGTCTGCGTACGTCGAAGTCCTTGTCCACGATCCACGCGGCGCCGCCCACCGGCAGCAGCACGTCCCGCACCCGCGCCCGGAGCCGGGGGACGGCCGCCGTGCGGGTGGCCAGCAGATCCAGCAGCGCCTCGTCGGCGGCGGCGCCCGGCGGCGCCTCGAAGACGGCGAGCGCGCCGAGGTGCATCGGGTGGTCCGGGGATTCGAGGTGCCAGAAGGCCAGGTCGAGAGGTGCCAGCAGCTCGGTGGTCAA
>NZ_JARJHW010000161.1:0-16966 GCF_040560175.1 Streptomyces panacea | reverse complement strand
GCGCGGGATCGGCGGCAGCGTTTTCGTGCTGGCAGTGCTCGCGGGCGGCCTCGGTCTGAGGCTGTCGTGGGACACCCAGCCGCTCGGTACGAGCCTGCAGATCGGTTTCGCCGCCGCGCTCGGCGTGTTCGGCCTCGGCCTCGCCGTGAGCGCCTTCCTGGGACGTACGGGGTTCGGCACGATCTTCCTCACGGTCCTCACCGCCGGACTCCTGGCGAGTTCGGCGGCCATCCCGAAGGACATCGGCACGGAGTGGGTCCGCACGACGTGGAGCCCGACGGCCGCCGCGTCGGTGGCGCCGTCGTACGAGCTCGGCACCGGCGTCGGGACACTCGACCTGGCCGGTGTCGACGTCCCCGCGGGCGAGACCCTCCGTACGAGGGCGGAGGTCGGCGCCGGAAAGCTGAAGGTCGTCGTGCCGCGCGACGTGACGTTGAAGGTGCACGCGGAGGCGGGGTTCGGCGACCTCCGGCTCCCCGGTGAGCCGCCGAACGACATCGACCTCTCACCGGCGCAGCAACGGACGCGTACGGTGGCCCCGCCCAAGGGCGTGAAGCCCGCGGGCACACTGGACCTTCGACTCGAAGTCGGTGTCGGACAGGTGGAGGTGACCCGTGCTGCTGCATGAGTTCAAACCGGGCAAGCTGGTGGCCGGCCTGGCCGTGATGGGCGCGGCCACCGTGTTCGCGGGCGACGCGGGAGGTTGGTGGGACGCCCCGTGGTTCGTGGTCGTCCCGATCGTCTGCGGCGGCCTCTTCCTGGCCTCCGCCGTGTCGATGGCGGACTACCGCATTCGGCGCCGCCTGTCGGCGAGGGCCGCGTCCAGGGAGAACACCGAGGCGCCGGCGAGCACGAGCGGCAGCCAGGCCATGAGGTAGGCGAGGTCGTTGCCGTAGTAGTACGGATCCGACTGCCAGCTGACCGTCAGCCAGAGGCTCAGTGAGATCAGGGCGCCGCCGAGCGCGGCGAGCCGGGCCAGCAGCCCGACGAGGGTGCCGAGGCCGACGGCCAGTTCGCCGATGGCGATGGCGTAGCCGAAGCCCTCGGGGCTCTTGAGGGACAGGTCGACGAGCGCGGGGATGGCCGAGCTGTCCCGCACGCCCCGCATCAGCTCGCCGACGGAACCGGTCCCGTTCGCCGACATGAAGGCGCTGTCGGTGAGTTTGTCGAGTCCGGCGTAGATGAAGGTCACTCCGAGGAAGATCCTCAGCGGTACGAGGGCGTACGTCGTGGCCGTGTCCTTCCAGCCCCGCCGCTCACCGCCCATCGTCCCGTAGGAGTCCGTCCGGTATCCGTGTGCCATCGCGCACCGTGCCTTTCCGCCGCCCACGTCACCCGCAGGGCTCGATTGTCCCTGCGTGCCTCGTGCATGCATACGGATGGGACCGACAATGCGCTCAGCGGTCCCCCGGGCCGCACCGGCGGTCTCAGTCCAGGACGTCGATCGGCACCCGGTTGGTCTCGACTCCGGCCGCCGTCACCACTTGTACATCGAGGCGCCCCGGCTCCACGTCGACCGGCACGGGCACGGTGAGCACCGTGTCCGACGGGTTCTGGAAGCCGCCGGGGACCGGGACGAGCGGGACGTGGACATGGACGGGTCCGATCCGTACGACCATCCTGGCCAGCCGGTCCGGCGTGCCCGCGCCCGGCGGCACGAAGCCGGTCCCCCGGATCTCGATGTCGTCACCGGTGCGGATCGGCGCGTCCAGGTCCCCGGCCTCCCGGGCCCGGACGACGGACAGCACCACGGGACGGCCGCCCTCCGCCCACTTTCCGGCGAAGTACGTCGCGGCCGAGACGGTCACCAGCAGGGCGAGCGCCCAGGGCAGGTCGGGCAGCTGCTCGGGACGGCGGGCCAGGCGTACCGCCGAGAAGAGCACGGCGACGGCGGTCACCAGCGCGTACTGGACGTCGGCGAAGCTGCCGCGCCCGGCGTCGTCGCAGAGCAGGTCGGCGAGGCGCGGACGCTCGGCGCGTACCTTCTGGAGCCGCCGGTCCGCGACGCGTACGCCCACCACGCGGCGTACGACGACGGCAATCGCGCACACCACGGCCAGCACGGTCAACATGCCCGCGCCCCGGGCGAGTTCGAGCCCCGCGATCAGCTCGTCGCGCGCGTCGTGGTCGGACGCCCCGGCGAGCTGGAGCGCGAGCACCAGCACGGCGAAGACGAGGAGCAGCACCCACGCGGAGGCGACGGTGCGGGAGGTCGACAGCCGGTTGTCCTCGCCGATGAGCGGGGCGAGGAGGCCGCCGCGCGTACGGTGCAGCCTGGCCGCGCCGGTGAGCAGCCCGGCCACGACGAGGGCGGCGACGAGGCCCGCCGTACGGGCGACGCTCCAGCCCGCACCGATCGCGGTGCCGGCCTGCGCCAGCGCGAACACCGCGACGGTCCCCCACACCACGAGCAGCGTGTGCCGCCAGACGGCGTGCAGCCAGGCGTCGCCGGCCTCGCGGCTGCGGTCGGCGACGGCGCGCGCGGACTGGGTGAGTTCGTCGGACACCCACTGCCTGGACGCGCCGGGCGAGTGCGCGAGCGCGGCGGGCAGGCCCTGACCGGCCGCGAACTCCTCCCGTTTCGCGAGGAAGGCCGCGACCGCCTGCCGGTGTCCCTCGTGCGCCCCGTGCGGGCAGTTCCCGCAGGTACAGCCCCCGCCGTGCGTGCCTTGTCCCGCCACTTGCACCGCCACGCCGAACGCCGCCTTCCCCGCCCCGCACCCGTGGACCCTCGCCGGGTGAACTTCCTTGCTGTGACTGGGAATTGTGCCGTATCCGGGAGGGTGTCAGACGCCGAGGACGAGATACGCGAAGCCGAAGTACCCCCGGTAGCCGCCGAGATGGCCGACACGGGGCTCGGCGGCGGCCGTACGCAGCGGGGCGAAGCCGGCGTCGGCGGCGGCCCGGACCAGGTCGTCGAGCGAGCCGCTGTCCGCGCGCCACGGCGACGGACTCGCTGTCCACACCGTAAACCGGTGCTGCCGGGGCGCCGTCGACCGGCCGCAGCAGCAACTCGCCCCAGCCACAGCCGAGATCGACCACCTGCCCACCGTCGGGCAGGGCACAGCCGTCGGGCAGCGCGCAGGAGGCGATCAGGGAGCGGGCGTGATCTTCGGAGAGCGGAGCGTTCCAGGGCATACGCCGATGCCGTCGCCCAAACGAATGAGCGACGGCATCGGCGTTGACCTGGGAGGGACGGTCACTCCCACTCGATCGTGCCCGGCGGCTTGCTCGTCACGTCCAGGACCACGCGGTTCACGTCCGACACCTCGTTGGTGATGCGGGTGGAGATCTTCGCCAGTACGTCGTACGGCATCCGGGTCCAGTCCGCCGTCATCGCGTCCTCGGAGGAGACCGGGCGCAGCACGATCGGGTGGCCGTACGTGCGACCGTCGCCCTGGACGCCCACCGAGCGGACGTCCGCGAGCAGGACCACCGGGCACTGCCAGATGTCGCGGTCGAGGCCGGCCGCCGTCAGCTCCTCGCGGGCGATGGCGTCCGCCTCGCGCAGCAGGTCCAGGCGCTCGCGCGTGATCTCGCCGACGATACGGATACCGAGACCCGGTCCCGGGAAGGGCTGGCGCTGGACGATCTCGTCCGGGAGGCCGAGTTGCTGGCCGACCATCCGGACCTCGTCCTTGAACAGCTGGCGCAGCGGCTCGATGAGGGAGAACTCCAGGTCCTCGGGGAGCCCGCCCACGTTGTGGTGCGACTTGATGTTGGCGGTGCCGCTGCCGCCGCCTGACTCGACCACGTCCGGGTAGAGCGTGCCCTGGACGAGGAATTCGACCGGCTCGCCGGGCTCGGCCTCGGCGATGATCTCCGCCTGGGCCTGCTCGAAGACCCGGATGAACTCGCGGCCGATGATCTTCCGCTTCTGCTCGGGGTCGGACACCCCGGCCAGCGCGGCCAGGAAGCGCTCGGCCGCGTCGACGACCTTCAGCTGTACGCCGGTCGCGGCGACGAAGTCCTTCTCGACCTGCTCGGTCTCGCCCTTGCGCATCAGCCCGTGGTCGACGTACACGCAGGTCAGCTGAGAGCCGATCGCCTTCTGTACGAGGGCGGCGGCGACGGCCGAGTCCACGCCGCCGGAGAGACCGCAGATCGCCCGGCTGGAGCCGACCTGCTCGCGGATCGCGGCGACCTGCTCCTCGATGACGTTGCCGGTCGTCCACGTCGGCTCGATGCCGGCGCCTCGGTAGAGGAAGTGCTCAAGGACCTGCTGGCCGTGCGTGGAGTGCATGACCTCGGGGTGGTGCTGGACGCCGTACAGCTTCTTCTCGTCGTTCTCGAAGGCGGCGACCGGCACGACATCCGTGGAGGCGGTGACGGTGAAGCCCTCGGGGGCGGCGGAGCAGGCGTCGCCGTGGGACATCCAGACCTGCTGCTCGGCCGGAGTGCCCTCGAAGAGGGTGGAGCCGGACTTGGAGACGTGCAGCTCGGTGCGGCCGTACTCGCGCGAGCCCGTGTTGTCGACCGTCCCGCCGAGCGTCGTCGCCATCAGCTGGAAGCCGTAGCACATGCCGAAGACCGGGACCCCGGCCTCGAAGAGCGCGCGGTCGACGGTCGGGGCACCCTCCGCGTACACGGAGGACGGGCCGCCGGAGAGGATGATCGCCTTGGGGTTCTTGGCCAGCATCTCGGCCACCGGCATCGTCGAGGGGACGATCTCGCTGTAGACCCGGGCCTCACGGACGCGGCGGGCGATGAGCTGGGCGTACTGCGCGCCGAAGTCGACGACGAGTACGGCGTCGGGGGCGGCGGGGGGTACTGCTGGCACGGGCGCGGCCTTCCGGCGGTGAAGGGGTTCGGTAAGCCGATTCTAACGGGGGGCGAAGACAGCTTCTCGTCTCAGCATCCGAACCCCCCGCGGGGCCGCCGGACCCCTCGGGCATACTGGCCGCCATGCGCGAGCACTCGACCTTCTTTACCTATGGCACCGGCCCGTCCGGCTGCCATGGTCGTTTCCGCTTGAGCTGACAAGCGACTTCCCAGGCGCCCCGGGCCGACAAGGCCCGGGGCGTTCTGCGTTGTCCGGGCCGGAAGTTCGCCGCTCGGGGTCTCCCCCTTCGTACAGAGGAGCCCTTCATGACCGTCACCGACCGGACCACCGCCCACGACCGCACCGTCCCCGGCCGCACCGGCGCCCGCACCGACGAGGCCGCCACCGTGATCGACGGCGCGCGGGAGCGCGTCGACGCGCTCGACGACCGGATCATCGGCCTCGTACAGGAACGGATGGCCGTCTCGGCCGTCATCCAGGACGCCCGTATCGCCTCCGGCGGACGCCGGGTCAACCTCTCCCGCGAGAACGAGATCCTGGGCCGCTTCAGGGACGCGCTCGGCACGCCGGGCACCTCGCTCGCGATGACGCTGCTGGAGCTCTCGCGGGGCCGGATCTGAGCGGGTACGGCTCGGTGCGGACATGGGTTCGGGCGCATCCTCACCCGTACGGCGCGTGACCGGACCCGCCGGGGCTTCGTTGGTCCCGATGTCCGTGTCAGCCAGGGGCGGGCCCGAACAAACCACGCGTGGCTTCGCTGGGGCGTGTGACGTACCGCTGGTACGTCGTGGGACCTCGTCTCAGCGCGAGTGACCGGTCGGCAGGGGACAGCATGCCCGGTCACCCCAAGAGCGGTCGGCACCGGGGACGCCCGGCGCCGACCGCATACGGATACGGATCCCCCCGTGTCCAACCGTCCGTCCGACAGCCGGCTCCTCCCGCCCACCCGTCCACCGTCCCGAACTCGCGGCGCTCACCCCCCCAGCGCCGCGATCCGGCACCGTCGCGCCGCCCTGACGCGGTGGTGCCGACGACAAGGGCCCCGCAGGCGCCCGTCCGATTCGCTTCGGACCGGGCCCGCGGGGCCCTTGTCGCGCGTGACCGCCTGGCGAGGCCCAGGGTGTGACGCGCACCACATAAAGATCCCGTGAGAAAAAGGGCAACCATCTGCCCAGGTCACCGGTCCTTCATGCGACACAACGGTCTCCCCTGCCCCACGTCGGAGGACCCCAAGACTCCGCACCGCCTGTTCGTGGTGCGCCGGACTTCGCTGAGGTCTTCATGAAGTTTCGCCGCGCAATGGCTGTCGCAGCAGCGACCGCCGTCATCGCCCCCGCCGCCTTCCTGGCGGCGCCGGCCGCGTACGCGGCCGATGGTGACACCGGCACCACCGGCACCACCCAGACGCCTCCCGACGAGAACCCGCCGCCGCCCGTGGACGACGAGGTCGTACCGCCGCCCGCCGACGACGAGATCGAGCTCCCGCCCGTGGACGACGAAGTCGTACCGCCGCCGGTGGAGGACGGGAACCCGCCGCCACCCGTCGATGACGAGGTCGTACCGCCGCCCGCCGACGACGAGAACCCGCCGCCCGTGGACGAGGAGGAGGAACCCCCGCCCGGCGAGGACGACGAGGGCGAGGAGGAGGAGGAGGAGCCCACACCTCCCGACGAGGAGTGCGCCGACCCGGACTTCAAGACCTCGATCTCGGGCCTCCCGAGCAAGATCGTCGCGGGTTCGGGCTGGAAGAGGTTCAACCTGAACCTCGACAACAAGAACGGCGACGACCTCGCCACCGTCTTTCTCGGCGCCGTCGTGCTGTACAAGGAGGACATCAACGACTCGTTCGAGTCCAGCCTGACGTCCAAGTACGCGCAGTTCGAGTACTTCGACGGCACGGCATGGGTCGACGAGCTCTCCGACGGCGGCACGTTCGCGAACATCATCGACGTCGAGGCCGGCGAGACGTACTCGCTCCAGCTCCGCCTCAAGCTCTCGGCGAAGGCCCCGGCCGGTTCGGCCATCGCCATCGCGTTCGCCGTATCCGGTGACGAGGACGACTGCTACGTGGACGAGCAGTGGTACAGCTTCGAGGTCCTGGCCGCCGACTCGAATCCGGGACAGGTCCCGCCCGCCGAGCCCGAGGACGGCAAGGCCCCCGCGGACGTCAAGCCGCAGGGCGGCGCCAAGGCGCTGCCCGCCGCCGCGAACGGCAGCCTCGCCGAGACCGGCTCCGACTCCGTGCTGCCGACCATCGGCATGGCGGCCGGGATCGCGATCGCCGTCGGTGGCGGTGTGGTGTTCGCGCTCCGTCGCCGGGGCCCCGACGCCGTCGCGTAACACGCGTCGGCGGAGCCCGCGGAGCGGGACCGCATGACCGGAGGCGCTGCACTCGGAGGGGGGTGCAGCGCCTCCTTGCTGCCCGGCCGAGGCCGACCCGCTACGGCTTCTTCTTCGGCGTCTTCTTCGCGGGGCTCCTCTTCGGCGGCACTGCAGGCATCCCGAGGAACGGCAGCCTCAGCGCCCCGAAGGCCGACGCCGGGACCGTCGGGGACTTCGGCGCGACCGCCTCCCGCCGTACGTACGCCGTGCCCGCCGTCTGCTCCGGACGCGGGTCCCGCTCCCCCTTGTTGGGCCAGAAGGCCATCGCGCGCTCGGCCTGCGCGGTGATGGTGAGCGACGGATTGACGCCGAGGTTCGCCGACACCGCCGAACCGTCGACGACCGAGATGCCCGGGTGGCCGTACAGCCGGTGGTACGGGTCGATGACACCGTGCTCCGCGTCGGCGCCGATCGGGCAGCCGCCGAGGAAGTGCGCGGTGAGCGGAGTGCCCATCAGCTCACCGACGTTCGACCCGGCGAAGCCGTTGATCTCGTCGGCGAGCAGGGTCGCCGTCCGCGTACCCTCCGCTATCTGCTTGGGGTTGGGGGCACCGTGACCCTGACGTGCCGTCAGGAGACCTTTCCCGACGCCGTTTTGCTTGCGGTAGGTGGTCAGTGAGTTGTCGACGGACTGCATGACCAGACCGATGATGGTCCGCTCCGACCAGTGCCGGTTGGAGAGTGAACGGGCCGCCTGTACCGGGTGCCTGGCCATGCTGCCGAGCCAGCCGGCGACGCGGCGGCCGTTCTCGCTGTAGGGGACCTGGAGGATCGAGAGCGAGCCCATCGCGTTGGAGCCCTTGCCGTAACGGACCGGCTCCACATGGGTGTTGGCGTCGGGGTGGAAGGACGAGGTGATGGCCACGCCCCGCGTGAAGTCCGCCCCGGAGCCCTTGCCCGGCCTGCCCGAAGCTCCCGTGTTGCCCGCCTTGCCCGCCTGGCCCCCGTTGCCCGCCTGGCCCGAAGCTCCCGCGCCGTGCTTCTTCCGGTAGCGCCGGTCGGTGGTCTGCGCGCCCACCAGAGCCTCGGAGTTGGTACGGGTCAGCTCGCCGAGCCGGTCGGACAGCCGGGGCAGCCGGCCCCGGTCCTTCATCGTGTGCAGCAGGGTCTGCGTCCCGTACGTCCCCGCCGCGACGACGACATGGCGGGCCCGCAGCACCCGTGGGGCCGACTTGCGCCGGTGGGTGGGAACGGTCGCGACGCGATGGCCGCCGTCCGGGTCCTCGGTGATGTCGACGACGGTCGTCATGGGACGGATGACCGCCCCGGCCTGTTCGGCGAGGTAGAGATAGTTCTCGTTGAGCGTGTTCTTGGCGCCGTGGCGGCAGCCGGTCATGCACTCGCCGCACTGGGCGCAGGCCTTCCGGGAGGGCCCCGCGCCGCCGAAGTACGGGTCACCGACCGACGCGCCCGGCTCGGCCCGCGCCGTACCGTCGGCGTCCCGGCCGTCGCCGAAGAACACCCCGACCGGCGCCAGATGGAAGGTGTCGCCCACGCCCATCGCCTGCGCGGTCGCCTTGAGATGGACGTCCGACGCGGTCATGGTCGGGTTGAGCCGGACGCCGAGCATGCGCTGCGCCTGGTCGTAGTACGGGGCGAGTTCGGCCTGCCAGTCGGTGATGCCGGCCCACTGCCTGTCCTCGAAGAACGCCTTCGGCGGCACGTACAGCGTGTTCGCGTAGTTGAGTGAGCCGCCGCCCACACCGGCGCCCGCGAGGACCATCACGTTGCCGAGCAGATGGACCCGCTGGATACCGAAGAGGCCGAGGGCCGGGGCCCACAGATAGTTCTTGATGTCCCACGAGTTCTTCGGGAGCGTGCCCGGCGTGAAGCGGCGGCCGGCTTCGAGGACTCCGACGCGGTAACCCTTCTCGGTCAGCCGCAGCGCGGAGACCGAGCCGCCGAAGCCGGACCCGACGACGATGACGTCGTAGTCGTAGCCGTCGTGCTCCCCTTGGTCGTCGTCCCGGTCGGGGGCATGGGTGTGCCGTGACATCGACTCTCCTTCATCGGTTCGACTTCGGCTTCGGGTTCGGCTTCGGCTTCGGCTTCGAATCAGCGCAGCCGGAAGGCCTTGAGCGCGCGCAGGCTCCTGGTCATGAACGCCGCGTACTTCTCGTCGTCCATGCCCATCGACGGAGCCATGGGCAGCACGCGCTGCTGCGCGACGGTCTGCACCTCGGTGTATTTGAGAATGCCCTCGGAGCCGTGTCTGCGGCCGAGGCCCGACTCCTTCATGCCGCCCATCGGCGCCCGGACGCTGCCGTACGCCGGGGCGTAACCCTCGTTGATGTTGACGGTGCCGGTACGCAGCCGGGTGGCGATCGCGTGCCCACGCCTGCCGTCGCGCGTCCAGACACTCGAATTGAGGCCGTACTGCGTGGAGTTGGCCAGCTCGACGGCTTCGTCCTCGTCGCTGAACCGGTAGACGGAGACGAGCGGCCCGAAGGTCTCCTCCGTGCAGACCGACATCGGCGCCTCGACGCCCTCCAGGATGGTGGGCTCGTAGAAGTACGGCCCGATGTCGGGCCGCGCCGCACCGCCCGCGAGGACCGTCGCGCCCTTGGCGACGGCCTCCTCGACATGGCTGGTCACGGTCTTGAGCTGGCGCTCGCTGATGAGCGAGCCCATGTCCGCGCCGTACGCGAGAGCGCTGCCCAGCCGCATCGCCTTCGTACGGGCGACGAATCGCTCGACGAACGCGTCGGCGACCGACTCGTGGACGTACAACCGCTCGATGGAGATGCAGAGTTGGCCCGCGGTGGAGAAGCAGGCGCGTACCGCACCGGCCGCCGCCTTCTCGATGTCGGCGTCGTGCAGGACCAACATGGCGTTCTTGCCGCCGAGTTCGAGGGAGGCGCCGACCAGCCGGCTCGCCGCGCGCTGCGCGACCTCGCGGCCGGTGCGCGTGGAGCCGGTGAAGGAGATGTAGTCGCCGCGCTCGACGACCTCGGGCCCGATGATCGCTCCCTCGCCGAGCACCACCTGGAACACCCCCGCCGGCAGCCCGGCCTCGACCAGCAGGTCACGCGCCCACAGCGCGGTGAGCGCGGTCTCGGTGTCGGGCTTCATGACGACGGCGTTGCCCGCGACGAAGGCGGGCAGGGCGTCGCCGACGGAGAGCTCGAGCGGGTAGTTCCAGGGCGCGATCTGCCCCACGACACCGCGCGGCTGCCGCTGCTCGGTGACCTTGGTCAGGACGGGCACGGCGCCGGTGTGCCGGCGCGGCCGGAGATACGAGGGGGCCTTGCGACCGTAGTGGCGGGCGGCGACAGCCACGGCCTGGACCTCTTCGTGCGCGTGCAGCCTCGCCTTGCCGGTCTCCAGCTGGATGAGGTCGAGCACCTCGGCCTGGCGCTCCAGCAGCAGGTCGTGGAAGCGGAGCAGGACGGCGGCCCGCTTCCGTACGGAGGTCGCCGCCCAGACGGGCTGCGCGGCGCGGGCGCGCGAGAATGCCTCGGCGACGTCCTCGGGGGTGGACTCGGGCAGGTCGGCCAGCTTCTCGCCGGTGGACGGGGTGTGGTTCGCGGTGAGCCCGGAGCCCACGACGCCCCTGATGAGCTGGGCGAGCACTTCGGGAGTGACCACGTCGGCGGCGGTGCGTACACCGGCGGGCACCGGAGCCACGGGGTTGGTCGTGGGGGCCTGTGAGTCCGTCATGAGGGCGAGAGTATGCCGCATCCGGAACTTTGGGTACCCGCCGGTAACACCTTTTCGCCGGTCGCCCGGCGACTGCCCGCCGGCCGGTCGCCGACCCCTGGGTGACCGGCCACGAACGCGCCAGTGATCGCTGGCAGATAAGCCCTGATCAGGCGCTCAGGGCAGATACTCGCTCTCGATCACCAGGTGCTCGATGACGTTCGAGAAGAGTTCCTCGCCGTCCTTGACGGCGTCTCCCTTGGCGGGCATCGCCACTCGGAGCCGCCAGTGCACATCGTCGGTCCCGGGGACGATCAGCTCGTGGTAGCGGTACCGGATCGGATCGTCGGTCGAGTCGCTGTACCCCGTGTAGTCGACGATGTTCTCGAACGCGTCGCCCGAGCCCGAGAACGTGGAGTGGTCATTCTTGTACTTCGCGTCCTTGAGTTCCGTACCGTTCTCGCCGCCGTCCTTGTAATACCTCGCCCAGGCCGACACCTCGGCCGGCAGGACCTCGTTGTCCGGCTGCTTCTGGACCTGGTCCATGGTGATGGTGAAGACGCCGCTCGGATCCCTGAAGCCGACGCTGGTCTCTTCGGTCGAGCTCTCCTGGAAGCGCCGGTAGTCCTCCGGGACGGCGATCTTCGCGTCGAGGATCTCCACCTCCGAGCGGACCTCCCAGCCCGCCGGCAGTTCGTCGCCCCCGAACGGGTTGAAGAAGATCAGCACCATCGCGAGGACCACCGCGAGCAGGCCGCCGCCGAGGCCGAACTGCGCCGGGCGGTTGCGGTGCAGAACCGGCGGGACCCACTTGCTGCCGCCCCTCGGGCCGCCGCCGGTGCCCGCGCTCCGGTAGAGCCGCGTCGCGTCCGCCGAGAGCTGCGGCGGACGCGCCACCGACTCCAGCACCGCGCGCACCTCGGCGGCGGTGGGACGTGCCGCCGGGTCCTTCCGCAGGAGCTGCATCACGATCGTGCCGAAGGCACCCGACCCGCGGGCCGGCATCTGCGGCTCGGCGGAGAGCACGGCCTGGAGCGTCGCGGGGATGTTCGAGCGGCGGTACGGGGACATGCCCTCGACCGCCGCGTACAGCACGACGCCCAGCGACCACAGGTCCGACTCGGGCCCGGGGCGCTGCCCGAGCACCCGCTCCGGCGAGATGAACTCCGGTGAGCCGACGAAGGCCCCGGTCTCGGTGAGTCCCTGCTGGCCCTCGACCTGGGCGATGCCGAAGTCGCTCAGCACGACACGGTCGGCGCGCCCCAGCAGTACGTTGTCCGGCTTCACGTCACGGTGCAGTACACCGGCCTCGTGGGCGGCGTTGAGCGCGTTCAGTACGTCGAGCCCGATCCTGGCGGCCTCGCGCGGGTCGAGCGTGCCCTCCTGGAGACGGTCGGCGAGCGACTGGCCGCGCACCAGCTCCATGACGATCCACGGTTTGGAGTCCTCGACGACCACGTCGTACATCGTGACGACCGCGGGGTGGTCGATCCTGGCCGCCGAGCTGGCCTCGCGCCGCATCCGCCGGTGGACGGTGTCGCGTTCGTGCTCGCTCAGGTGCTCGGGAACGCGGGGCTCCTTGACCGCGACATCGCGGTCCACGATCTCGTCGTGCGCCAGCCAGACCGTCCCCATGCCGCCGTGCCCGAGCCGCGAGACGAGGCGGTAGCGGCCACCCAGAAGGCGTCCCCCCGGCGGGGCGGGGTCCACGGAGGGGTGCTGTACGGACTGCGTCGGCCGGTACGGGGAGTCCTGCGGGCCGCCGTGGGGAGTCTGGGGCGGCACCTGCGGCGACTGCCGCGACTGGCCCTGGTGCGGCTGGTCCTGGTGCGGCGGATACGACTGCCGCGGCTGCTGCGGCGGTTGAAGCCCGTAGCTGGTGGGCTCGTTCGTACGTCCCCCGTCGTTCGTCATGACCACATCCTTACGGAAAGCGTGTCGCGATATCCACCCGGGGGGCGGGAGTGGGTGCAGAGCCGTGACATCACGATTCCGCTCGTCCGGCCGGTCACCGCCCGGTCAACTCGTCCGGTCAACTCGTCCGGTCAACTCGTCCGGTCAACTCGTCCGGTCGTCCCTCCGGTCACTCATCCGCCCGCGCCCTCGGGCTGCCAGCCGCCGAGCGCGACGTCGAACTGTGACCGGATGGTGGACCAGTCCTCGGCGGGACCCGACATGTAGAGCACGTACTCCGCCGAGTCGTCGGCCGAGAAGTACATCTGCTCGATCGCGCGGCGCTCACCTTTGTGCCCCTGCTTCTCGGTCCAGGTGAATTCCCAGAGCGCGGCCTTCGTCTGGCCGCGGAAGGTGTTGGGCCGCAGCTTGACCCGGTCGTACAGGGGCAGTCTGCCGACCTCCGTCTCCATGTTCAGCATGTGGTTGTACGGATCCTGGAAGTCCGGTGTCGTGTCGACGGCGATACGCAGGAGGTGGAGGCCGTTGTCGGGGGTGTAGTCGATCTGGTCGCCGTCCATCTGGCGCTGCCAGCCCTTGGGGACGATGAGGCTGAACCCCACCGGGTCCGCCACCCGCTCCCAGCCGTCCGGGACGTCCCCGGAGGTCCCGGACGGCTCGCCCTCGCCACCGCCCTTGCCCTTGCCCTCGTCACCGCCGCCGCTCCCGGCGTTCCCGTTCTGGTTCTTGCCGTCGTCCGAGGACGTGGCACCCGGGTCCGGGTTCGCGCCGGCGCTCGTGCCGGGATCGCTGTCGTCGTTCTCCTGCTGGAGCGCGAAGTAGCCCGCGCCGCCGCCGATCAGCGCGGCGGCGAGGACCGCGACGAGCACGACCCGCCAGCGGCCGTTCCTGGCGGGCGGCCGGACGGGTCCGGTCACCTGCGCGTACGCCTGCGGCGGCGTGTGTCCGTACGGCGCGGGGTGCAGCGTCGCGGGGTGCGAGGACTGGGCGTGCGGGGACGGGGCGTGCGACTGCTGGGGGTGGGGCTCCCGGTTCTGCTGGTACTGGGCCTGGACGGTCCGGGTGAACCCCTCCGGCGTCCTCGGCACCGCGGGCTCCCGCCCGTCCAGCACCTCCCGCAGCATCCGCTCGGTCTCGGCGGAATCCGGGCGCGCCTCGGGGTCCTTGAGGAGCAGCGCGGCGATCACCCGGGTCAGCGGCCCTGCGCGTAGGGGAGCCGGCGGGTCGTCGGTGACCACGGCCTGCATGGTGGCCACCGCGGACGTACGGCGGAACGGGGACGTGCCTTCCACCGCCGTGTGCAGCGTCGCGCCCAGCGCCCACAGGTCGGAGGCCGGTCCGGGATCGTTGCCGCGCACCCGTTCGGGGGCGAGGTAGTCGATGGAGCCGACGATCTCACCGGTCCGGGTGATGGCCGAGTCGCCCTCGATGGCGGCGATCCCGAAGTCGGTGAGCAGCACCCGGCCGTCCCGCGCGAGCAGGACATTGCCGGGCTTCACATCGCGGTGCAGCACCCCGGCCGCGTGCGCGGCGCGCAGCGCGCCGAGCACCTGGAGGCCGATCCGGGCCGCCTCCCGTGGCACGAGGGGATCCGGGGTGAGCGCGTCCGCGAGCGACGGACCGTCCACGTACTGCATGACGATCCATGGCCGGCCGCCGTGGTCGAGTACGTCATGGACCGTCACCACGGCGGGGTGGCTGATCCGGGCGGCGGCTCTGGCCTCTTTCTGGGTGCGGGCGTGCAGCACGGCGCGGTCGGCGGCCGATACGTACAACGCCGCCGTCAACTCCTTGACCGCGACTGTCCTGTTGAGCAGTTCGTCGTGGGCCCGCCACACCTGGCCCATGCCGCCGCTGCCGATCGCCTCGGCCAGTGTGTAACGCCCGGCGAGGACCAGCCCCTCGCGCGTCTTCGCTGAATCGTCCACGTGCCCCTGCCTGTTCCTCGGGCTGCCAGGTTACGGAGCGGACGCGTGGACACGGCACGTGGGCCCGCGCCTGAAACCGCACCGTGACACACACGGCGCGGCCGGACGGCCCGTCAGGGACGGCTGGTCAGCGGGTGATTCGGTAGGAACCGCTGGCCTGCTGGTAGATCTCGGAGACCTTGTCCTTCTCGTCCACCGGGCCGATGACCTGCACGATGTGGTAGCTGCCCTTGACGATCATGGCGAGATTCCGGACGTAGACCTCCTGGCCGCTGCTGTTCTGCCAGGTGTACTGGCCCTCGGCCATGCGCTGTTGGCCGACATCGATCCGGCGCAGACCCGAGGCGGTGGCCCAGGACGAGTCCCGGAAGGGCTGCAACTCCCGCTGCTTCTCCCGCTGGTAGACCAGCGGGTCGTCGCCGTTGTCGGCCACGGTGTCCCGGCCGGGCACCACGATGAGTGTGAAGTCGCCCCGTCCGTAGCGGACTTGACCGCTGTCGTTGATCGGGCGGCGCTCCCAGCTCTTGTCCACGCCGATCTCGAAGCCTTCGGCGTCCTTGCGCAGGGCGTATCCGGCCGCGAGGTCGGCGGGCGGCCCGGAGGTCTGCGGCGTGGAGGAGTTGCCGTCCTCGGGCTTGTCGTCGCCGTTGTCCGGGGTCGTGTCGGGGTTCTGCGGCTGCGGTGTCGACGGGGCGCTCGGGTTCGACCCCGTGCCGCTCCGCGACTGCTGCTTCTCGTCGGCCTTCGGCAGGAACATCACGGCGAAGGCGATGACCGCGACCATCAGCACGAGGATGACGACGAGCAGGACGCGCCCGAGTGAGCGCGGCCCGCGTGAACCGCCGCCGCCGCCCGACCTCACGCGCGGCTCCCGGTACTCCCGGTCCCCGAAGTCGTCGTCGCGGTGGTCCCGTTCGCGGTGGTCCCGTTCGCGGTGGTCCTGTTCGCGGTGGTCCTGTTCGCGGTGGGCGCGTTCCGGCTGCTCGTGGCGCGGCTCGACGTACGCCGTCTCGCCGTGCGACGCGCGCACGGCGCCACGCTGTTCGGACGACCTGCCGCCGCCCTTCTCCTTGCGCTCCCTGCCCTTCTTGTGGCGGTGCCGGCCGGCGTCGCCGCCCCGGCCGCGGCCCCGGCGCTTGCGGACCAGCTCGCCCCTGCGACGGACGATGGGCAGCCGCTCGTCGACGGAGGGAACGGCGACGACGTCGAGACCGGCGTCGGGCTCGGGCGCCGAGCGCACCAGCGACCGCAGCCAGCCGCGCAGCTCCTCGAAGTCGGGCCGCTCCGTGGGGTCCTGACGGAGCAGCGATTCGACGACGGGGCGCAGTGGGCCGCACTCCTCGGCGAAGGCGGGCGGTTCGGCGCAGACGAGCTGGACCAGCTCGGCCGCGCTCTCCTCCGGATACGGGGCGTGGCCCTGGACGGCGCGGTAGAGCAGCGCGCCCAGCGCCCACAGGTCGGTGGACGGGCCGATGGGCGGGGCGAGTTGCCAGTTCTCGTGGACCGGTCCCGCCTGCTCGGGCGCCCAGCGCTCGGTGACGGCGCCGACGACGGCTATCCGTGCCTGGCGGGCGCGTTCGGCGGCGAGCGGGCTGGCAGGGCCCCGGTAGGCGGGGGTCGTGACGCCCGCGACGACCTCGTCCCAGCGGCCGGCGGGCGTGGTGGGTCCGGGGACTGCGGGCAGGTTCGAGGACTGCCGCTGGGCGTCGGCCCGCATGGCGTCGCTGGTGCCCGAGCCGTGCCAACCGCCGCTGCCACCCGAGCCACCCGAACCGCCGGTGGCTCCCGAGCCACTGGCGCCTCCGCCGCCCGTGCCCGCGCCACGACTCGCGTTCTCCTGGCGGAGGTACGGGGAGGTGCCGCCGGCCGGGGGCAGTGCCGGTACGCCTCGGCCGCCCGACGCCTGGTGGTACGGGTCGCCGCCGCCGCCCGCGGACAGGGGGCGGGAGCTGTCACCGGCGCCCGACGGGCCGTCGTGCCAGGTGCCTGCCAACTGGACGCGGCGGGGCGGGCGCGGGTCGTCGCCGTCCGTGTCGAAATCCGTGTCGAAGTCGTCGTCGGAGTCGTCGTACGTCTCGCGCCCCGGCGGGTCGATCTCGCGGGGCGGCATGGCCCACCAGTCGGGATCGCGGTTCTCGCCCTGTGAGGGCCCGGCCGCTCCGGCCCCGCCCGAAACGCCGCCCGAGGCCCCGTCCGGGGAACCGCTCCGGCCGGCGGGGGCCGAGGGGTCCGACAGATGCACGGGGCGCTGGGCGGGCAGGGTGCCGCTGTCGCGCTGCTGGTCCTCGCTGACGCGGGCGGCGGCGCGCGCTCCGGCGCG